>NZ_JAXOFT010000014.1:0-52066 GCF_036409385.1 Thermomonas sp. LB-4
AGTCATCCCGGAGGTGAGGCGCTATTGTCGCCGACAGGTGGCGAGTTGTTCAGACTTTCCCTAGGGTACGGCGTGGCGGCAGGGCGCGGGATGCGCATGGAAAAGGCGGGACAAACCGCCTTTCAGAAAGTCGACTCTGACCCGGGCTTTCCGTCCACACGTAGCGCCGACATCAACCGCGATCCGGCGCCGACCAATCGAGCCAAGACCGCCAAGTGCTCATCAACGCGGGGGTCTTGAATGCCCTTCTTGTACTTCGCCTTGTGATCGGCCTCGCCCCAGACTTCTTCGAGCAGAGATCGAACCTGCAACTCGCAGGTCGCCACAGCATCCTTGCGCGGTCGAAGCAAATAATGCACAGACGTGTAATAACTAGGCTTAATCGAGCACTTTAATCCAAGCCCTTGAAGAAAGTCCTTTGACTCAGGATCCCAAGTATATGCCTTGGGCTTCTCAGCGAAGACCCAATCTTTCGCCTGAGCATGATGCTCGATAGCTCGGTGTATCACAGAAATATCCTGCGGGTAAAGATGTATTAATCTTACCGCGTATATATCTGTTATTTCTTTAAAAATATTATCCGAAGTAATTTGACACCCTTCTGCACGCTTCATTTCTATTTTTTTCGCCAGACTCGCGTCCGACTTTGCCCGACGCTTCGCCGAATGAACAACATCTGAAACTTCGGGGTTCTTTAAAAGAATCGCTTCGACCGATGAGCCAAATCCCTCAAAAACATTCGCCTGCGCCCTAACCGTCCTAAGCAGGCTCTCAACTGATTCCCGCCTTGCCCTCACTGAACGGCTCATACTCCCCCCATTCGCGCCAATACATCATCAGCGAAAACCTTGTAAGCATTTTTAGTGGCGAGATACTGCTCTCGATTTGGCGAAACGCTAGACCTGTCCTCCGACGAAAGATTGGGAAGATCCGGCACCTGCCAGATAGGCACACGATACTTTTGAGCCATCGCCGGAATGGTCGAATGGGAATGCATAATAGCCGTGCCACCAATTGGCTTTGCAATTTCCTTCCTATCAATCCCCTGCATCGCCTCCGGAGGGATGAAATCTTGGACCGTTTTTGGAATTTGCTTTGCGTAATTGTAGTGCGCCTTTGCCAGCTTCCATGCATTGGAAGCATCCGCACGTTTCCGAGCGTTGTAAACTGTAAACCCAAGAAATTTTACGGCTTCGGTTGGCAGATTTCGCGCCCGACGTTCGCCAATAATTTTCTGCAGAAGCGAGAAATCTCGAAGCCACTGACTCAACGATCGCCCGATATTTCTGATGCCATACAGCGAGAACATGTCGGGGGCGCAAGGAATGAGGAAGCAATCCGAGGTAGATATGACGACCTTATTCAATATCCCGAGCGCTGGAGACGTATCAATCACCACAACTTCGTACTTGTGCTTAGCGGCATATGCCTCAACCACTCGACGAATATTTGTGATGGTCCGAATGGCAAGTGGATCGCTTTGGTACGCGTCCGACCAACGGCTTGCCACTTTATTCTCAAACATGTGAATCGAGAGACGGCCAGGCAACAGATCCAGATTCTTTCCAAGGGAACGCGGCGGAGGAAGATCGGCCGGCTCATCCACGCCATCCTCAGCAGGCTTCATTAAGAAGTGAATCGACCGCGTCGACTTAAGCACTTTCTTGAAGCCCGCCGGCTTGGCTTTTCTCTGTGCCTCAGCGAAATCCTCAATAAATTCATCTTCCTCTTCCCATAGATTCTCAAGCTCCTCAACGCTATACCCAAACAGCGTGAGGTTTGACTGCGGATCCAAGTCAATGAGAAGGGTCTTCTTTCCCAAATCCGCCAGAGCGCTCGCTAGGTGAAAGGTAAGCGTTGTTTTTCCCACGCCGCCCTTATTGTTAAAAACCGCAATAGACTTCATCAACTGCCCCCTGCTTTACATAAAAAGGGCCAGATTCACTACTGAACTCTGGCCCGTTGGATATTTACTCGACGATGTGGGCAAAACTCACCCGCACTTGCTATACCCACAATTCAAGCAAGTCGCACACCCGTCCATCAGCACGAGCGCCTTGGTCGAACACTTGTGGCACATGGTGGCGCTGGGCGGGAAGCTGGCGCCGTCGCCGGTCACGGCGATGTCTTCCGGATGCTCCGCCGCGCTGCTCAGCCCGGCCGGGCCGGCGTCAGCGTTTTTTTTTGAGCGATCTTCGTACTGCTTGCGCTTCTCGGCGATCAGCGCGCGCTGGTGCTCGCTCATCTCCGGGTCGTGCAGCATGCCGATGGACTTAAGGTGGTCCTCCACGATGCTGCCCAGCTCCGCCACCAGCGACGGCATGTACACGCCGCCGGCCTTGAAGTAGCCGCCGCGCGGGTCGAACACGGCCTTCATCTCGTCGACGATGAAGGTCACGTCGCCGCCCTTGCGGAACACCGCGGACATGATGCGGGTGAGCGCCACGATCCACTGGAAATGCTCCATCGACTTGCTGTTGATGAAGATCTCGAACGGGCGGCGGTGTTCGTGCTCGTTGCCGGCGTTGAGCACGATGTCGTTGATGGTCACGTACATGGCGTGTTCCACCAGCGGCGACTTGATCTTGTAGGTGCTGCCGATCAGGACTTCCGGGCGCTCGATGCGCTCGTGCATCTGGATCACGTTGTCTTCGGGCGCGGCGGCGGCCGGCGCGGGTTCCGCGGCCCTGGCGCTTTCCTTTGCCTTGTCGTCCGGGGTGACGACGGCGTAGCCCTTGATTTTCTTTTCGATCCTGACGGTCATGGTCCTGACTCTGGTTGTCTGCGTGCGTTGCGTGCGGGATGCGCGCCACGCCCGGCGTGCCGGGCGGGCGCAGGACAGGCTTACTTCCGGGCGGTCTTCTTGGCCGCTTTCTTCATTGCTTTCTTGGCAGGCGCTTTCTTGGCGACGGCCTTCTTGGCCACCGCCTTCTTCGCAGGCGCCTTTCTGGCGACGGCCTTCTTGACCGCTGCCTTCTTGACCGCTGCCTTCTTGACCGCTGCCTTCTTGGCGGGTGCCTTCTTGGCAACGGCCTTCTTCGCCGCCGGCTTCCTGGCAACCGCCTTCTTGGCGGGCGCCTTCTTGGCCGCGGCCTTCTTCGCCGCAGGTTTCTTGGCAACCGCCTTCTTCGCGGCCTTCTTCGCCGCGGGCTTCTTGCCGGCCACCTTCTTCTTCAGGCTCGCCACTTCCTTCTTGGCGTCCTTGCTGGCGGCTTCGAGCTTCTTCTTGGCCACGGCCACGGTCTTGCTGACCGCCTTCTTCGCCTTGGCCACTTCGGTCTTCACTTTCTTCTCCGCGGACTTGGCGGCCTTCTTCGCCTTGGCCACGGTTGCGCTGGCGGTGCTGGCGACCGCGCCGCCGACTTCAACAACCTTCTCTTTCGCAGTTTCAACGGCATCCGACAGCGTCGCCGTCACTCCATCTCCATTGCTCATGTGCCCTCCGGGGCGTGGGTTGGTGGGTACAACAGCGCGATCCTATACCCGGCCGCGCGCGCGTGCAGTGATTGCCGCGCGCGCCGCTGGCCGGTGCGTCAGAACTTGCCGTAATACCCTTCCTTGAGGGCGTCGAAAAGGTTGGCCGCGGTGTGCATCTCGCCGTCGTACTCGATCTGCTCGTTGCCCTTCACCTCGACCACGCTGCCGTCTTCCAGTTCGAAGCGGTAGGTGGTGTTCTCCAGGTCGGCTTCCTTCACCAGCACGCCCTGGAAGGCGGCGGGGTTGAAGCGGAAGGTGGTGCAGCCCTTCAGGCCCTGCTGGTAGGCGTAGCGGTAGATGTCCTTGAAGTCCTCGTACGGGTAATCCGTGGGGACGTTCGCGGTCTTGGAGATGGAGGAATCCACCCACTTTTGCGCCGCGGCCTGCACGTCCACGTGCTCCTTCGGGCTGATGTCGTCGGCAGCGATGAAGTAGTCCGGCAGCTTGGCCGCCGCGTCCTCGGCGTAGGGCATCGCCTTCGGGTTGACCAGCTCGCGGTAGGCCAGCAGCTCGAACGAGAACACGTCCACCTTTTCCTTCGACTTCTTGCCTTCGCGGATCACGTTGCGGCTGTAGTGGTGGGCGAAGCTGGGCTCGATGCCGTTGGACGCGTTGTTGGCCAGGCTCAGCGAGATGGTGCCG
Organism: Thermomonas sp. LB-4; assembly: GCF_036409385.1. Lineage (NCBI taxonomy): Bacteria > Pseudomonadati > Pseudomonadota > Gammaproteobacteria > Lysobacterales > Lysobacteraceae > Thermomonas > Thermomonas sp. LB-4. Next base: position 4,120 of record NZ_JAXOFT010000014.1, read on the forward strand.
GTGGGCGCGATGGAGCTGTGGTGGGTGAAGCGGGCGCCGACTTCGGCCAGCTCCTCCACCAGCTCCGGCGCCACTTCGGCGACCTTCTGCATGTAGCGGCTGTACTTGGCGTGCAGGGTCTTGCCCTGGATCTCCTGGCCCAGCTTCCAGCCGTCCTTCACCATCTCCGGGCGTTTGCGCAGCATCTCGGCGGTGACTTCGAACACCTCGTCCATGATCGGCGCGGCGCCCTTTTCCTTGGCCAGCGCCAGCCCGGTTTCCCAGCCGGCCACCGCCATGTCGCGGGCGATGCGCTCGGTGAACTCGCAGGATGCCTTGCTGCCGTACTTCATCTGCAGCATGGTCATGGTGCTGCCCAGGCCCAGGAAGCCCATGCCGTGGCGGCGCTTGCGCATGATCTCGTCCCTTTGCTGTTGCAAGGGGAGCCCGTTGACCTCCACCACGTTGTCCAGCATGCGGGTGAACACGCGCACCACTTCCTTGTATTCCTCCCAGTCGAACGTGGCCTGGTCGGTGAAGGGGTGCTTGACGAACTTGGTCAGGTTGACCGAGCCCAGCAGGCAGGCGCCGTAGGGCGGCAGCGGCTGCTCGCCGCAGGGGTTGGTGGCGCGGATGGTCTCGCACCACCAGTTGTTGTTCATCTCGTTGACCTTGTCGATCAGGATGAACCCCGGCTCGGCGTAGTCGTACGTCGAGACCATGATCATGTCCCACAGGTGGCGGGCGCGGATGTGGCCGTAGATCTTGCAGGCCACCAGGCCGTCTTCGCGGGCGATGTAGTTGCGGTGGGTGGGCCACTCGCGCCAGACCACCTGCTCCGGGTTGTCCAGGTCGATCTCGCCCTTTTCCTTGATGTTCACCGGGAACACCAGCGGCCAGTCGGCGTCGTTCTCCACCGCCTGCATGAAGCCGTCGGTGATCAGAAGGCTGAGGTTGAACTGGCGCAGCCGGCCGTCCTCGCGCTTGGCGCGGATGAAGTCCTTCACGTCCGGGTGCGACACGTCGAAGGTGCCCATCTGCGCGCCGCGGCGGCCGCCGGCACTGGACACGGTGAAGCACATCTTGTCGTAGATATCCATGAAGGACATCGGGCCCGACGTGTAGGCGCCGGCGCCGGCCACGAACGCGCCGCGCGGGCGCAGCGTGCTGAATTCGTAGCCGATGCCGCAGCCGGCCTTCAGGGTCAGGCCGGCTTCGTGGACCTTGTCGAGGATGCCGTCCATCGAGTCTTCAATCGTGCCGGAGACGGTGCAGTTGATCGTCGAGGTGGCGGGCTTGTGTTCCTGCGCGCCGGCGTTGCTGGTGATGCGGCCGGCCGGGATGGCGCCGCGGCGCAGCGCCCAGGTGAAGCGCTCCTGCCAGTACTGCTGCAGCTCGGCGGTGGGCTCGGCCTCGGACAGCGCCTTGGCGACGCGCCTGTAGGTGCCGTCGATGTCGGCATCCAGCGGCGCCCCCTGCTTGGTCTTCAGGCGGTACTTCTTGTCCCAGATGTCCACCGACGCCGGCTGCATCGGGATGTCCTGATTTGCGTCCGTGGTCACCGCTTCAAGCCTCGCCGTGCTCATGCCCTTCGACTCTCCTGTCTTTATAGACCCGCGCTGGCGGATCCGTTGCCCGTGCCCCGCCCCCGGCATCCGTCGGCGGCGACGATGCAGGCCGCGCCGGGGCGCAGCCTGCGATTGTTTCAATGTGATGGCGTTGCCGCCGGTTCTTGCTTCGTCACGCGCCGCTCCCCTGCCGACGTCATTGCCCCGTGCCTGGCAGCGCCCCTACGCCACTAGCCTTGGGTTTTCCTGCAATCACGAACCACTAGATCTAGTGGATCAACCCGAAGGACGATAGCCACGGCCCCGGACCAAGTCAACGCCAAAATTTGCCGCCAACCGCTTGCATTCCCTGACACCCTCCCGCGATGCGGGTTCCACGCCCTGCGGGCGGTTTCGGGCGTGGAACTGAATGCGGGCGATGCTGCGCCGCGGCGCGGCCGGCGCCCGGCCGCAACATCGGCCGGCCCGCCTTCAGCCGCGATTGCGCGATGCGTGGCGAGACTCGGCAATACTTGTCCCGTTGCCATGCCCTCCCCACGTATTGCCGCATGAAGACCGCCACCAGAACCCTGCTCGCCCTGACCGCCGCCGCCGCATTTGGCGGCTTTGCCGCCACCGGCCTGAACCTGATGCTGGAGCAGCCGGCAACCGCCGCCCCGACCGCGAGCGCGGCGGTGCCGGCGACCGCCGCGTTGCCGACCGCCGTCAACGGCACGCCGCTGCCGTCGCTGGCGCCGATGCTGAAGCGGGTGCTGCCGGCGGTGGTGAGCGTGAACACCAAGCAGCGGGTGCGGGTGAACACGCCGTTCGGCGACGACCCGGTGTTCCGCCGCATCTTCGGCATCCCTGCCGAGCGCATCGCGCAGTCGCTGGGCTCGGGCGTGATCATCGACGCCCAGCGCGGGCTGGTGCTGACCAACAACCACGTGGTCGAGGACGCCGACGAGGTGCAGGTCACGCTGGCCGACGGGCGCACCCTGAAGGCGGAGTTCGTGGGCAACGACGCCGACACCGATATCGCGCTGATGCGCATCCCGGCGCAAAACCTGACCGCGATCCCGGTGGCGAACAGCGACCAGCTGCAGATCGGCGACTTCGTGGTGGCCATCGGCAACCCGTTCGGCGTGGGCCAGACCGTGACCAGCGGCATCGTGTCCGCGGTGGGCCGCAACAACCTGCCCGGCGCCGGCTACCAGAACTTCATCCAGACCGACGCCAGCATCAACCCGGGCAACTCCGGCGGCGCGCTGGTCAACCTCAACGGCGAGCTGGTGGGCATCAATACCGCCAGCTTCAACCCGCGCGGCTCGATGGCCGGCAACATCGGCCTGGGCTTCGCCATTCCCTCCAACCTGGCCAGCCGGATCAAGGACCAGCTGCTGGTGGCCGGGGTGGTCCGTCGCGGCACCCTGGGCATCGACACCCAGGACGTGGACGCGCGCATCGCCAAGGGCCTGGGCCTGGCGGAAGCGCGCGGCGCGGTGGTCACCCGCGTTTATCCCGGCTCGGCCGGCGGCGCGGCGGGGCTGAAGGTGGGCGACGTGGTGGTGGCGGCCAACGGCCAGCCGATCGACAACGCCGAGGCGCTGCGCAACTTCCAGGGCCTGCAGGCGCCTGACGCCAAGGTCACGCTGGATCTGCTGCGCGAGGGCAAGCCGGTGAAGATCGCCAGCGGCCTGCGCGAGGCGCCGAAGGCGCTGGACGGCGCGCAGCTGGATGCACGGCTGGCCGGCGCCAGTTTCGCCGAGCTGCCGGAATCGCTGCGTCGCCAGGGGCTGGCCGGCGTGCTGGTGGAGAAGGTGGAGCGCGGCAGCCGCGCGCAGCTGAACTACCTGCAGCCCGGCGACGTGATCCTCACCGCCAGCAGCGGCGACTTCAGCGACCTCACCGGCTTCCGCGCCAGCCTGTCGCGCGGGGCCGACCAGCTGGTGCTGCAGGTGCTGCGCAACGGGCGCGCCTACAACGTGCCGATGCGGTGACACCGCCATCACGCAACGGTGCGACACTGCCCTTTCCCATTCCCCACGCGAGGATGCGACAGATGAGCGAACACACCGATGCGGTCAAGAGCGGCCTGGGCGAGGCCGGCGTGCACCTGAAGCAGGCGGCCACTGCCGCGGGCGGCGCGGTCAAGAGCGCGGCCGCCGTGGCTGGCGACGAACTGCGGCTGGGCAAGGCGCAGATGAAGGCGGAGCTGGCCGACGGCGCGCTGTCCGGGCTGGGCGCGGCCGAGCACCTGGGCGCAGCGGCCGGCGAGCAGGCCGGCGCGCTGATGGACAAGGGCCGCGACCTGCTGGACAGCGCCGCGGAACTGATCCGCGAACGCCCGCTGGTGGCATTCGGCGCGGCCTTCGCGGCGGGCTGGATCATTTCCCGGCTCGGCCGCAGCGACAAGTAAGCGCCGATGCAAGCCAACGAGGACGCCCCGCAGGCCCCGCCGCGGGGCGCACCGGCAAGCGACGCGCCGGCAGCGGACGCGCCCGGCATCGAGGAAACCCTGCGCGGCCTGCGTGACGAGGGTCGCGCCGGGCTGAAGGCGGCCGGCGATGCCGCCAAGGCGCTGCGCATCCTGGTGGCCGCCGACATCTCGCTGGCGCGCAGCGCGTTCGGGCGCACCCTGGCGTTCACCGGCGTCGCGATCGCCTTCGGCGCCTCGTCGTGGCTGCTGCTGATGGCGGCGATGGTGGCGGGGATGGTCGCCGCCGGCCTGTCGTGGTTGCTGGCACTGCTGATCGCCGCGGTGCTCAGCACCGCCGCCACCACCGCGGCCGGGTTCGCTGCGATGCGCTACTTCGAACACACCCGGCTGAAGGCGACGCGCCGGCAGCTGGCCCGGCTGGGCATCGGCGAGCTGGCCGATTTCATGCCCGACGCAGGCGGCGCCCAGTCCAGCGAGGCGGCCGCGCAGAAGGTGGCGGAGGTCGAGGCGCAGACCGGCGCGCCGCCCAAGAAGGGCCTCGGCATCGACGTCACGCCGCCCTAGGGGAACCGCGAATGGGATTCGACGCACTGCTCGACAAGGTCAAACAGGCGGAACGGACGCTGGAAAACCGCGAGCGCGAAGCGGTGGGCCGCTGGCAGCAGCTGGCCCGCAGCTGGCGCGCGGCGTGGACGCCGGGGCGGATCGTGGTGGTGGGCCTGGTGGCGGGCTTCGTGGCGGGCCGCGCCAAACCGCTGCAGCTGGCGCGCAGCGGCAATGGCATCGTGTCGCTGCTGCAGACGCTGGCACCGCTGCTGGCCGGCCTGCAGGCGGGCGTGCAGACGGCGCAGTCTGCCCAGGACGAAGCCCGGCAGGACGCGCAGGCCGCCACCCCGCCCGCGCCGGGCGCGCCGCCATGAGCGCGCCCGATGCCGCCATTGCGGCCGGCGCGGACCCCACGGCTGCGCCCGAGCCGGCCCCGGTCGCCCCCAGGCCGCGCGGGCCGCTGTCGCTGGTGGTGCTGGCCATCCTGGCGGTGGGCTACACGCTTTGGGCCACCCAGGACCTGGTGCTGCCGGTGCTGCTGGCGATGTTCTTCGCGCTGATCGGCAATCCGATCATCCGTCTGCTGCAGCGCCTGCACGTCCCGCGCTTCCTGGCCGCGCTGGCGGTGCTGTGCGGCGGCATCGCGCTGACCGTCCTGCTCGGGCTGCAGCTGGTCCAACCGGCCAGCGACTGGGTGCGCGAGGCCCCGCGCGAACTGCGCACGCTGACGCCGAAGCTGCAGAAACTCACCAGGCCGGTGCAGGAAGCCAACAAGGCCGCCGAGAACATCGCTCGCGTGGCCGGCGGCGAAAGCCCCGCCAAGCCGGTGCAGGTGGTGCGCACCGAGGTCAACGATCCGTACAAGTCGCTGACCGCGACGCCGATGATGGCGGCCTCGGTGCTGGCGGTGGTGCTGCTGACGTTCTTCTTCATGGTCTACGGGCAGGACCTGCAGCGGCGCGCGATCGCGCTGCTGCCGGACCGGCAGAAGAAGAAGCTGACGGTGGAGATCCTGCACGCCATCGAGATCGAGATCAGCCGCTACGTGCTGACCATCAGCGCGATCAATGCGGTGGTGGGGCTGGCCTTCGCCGCCTGCCTGGCGTTCTTCCTCGACATGCCGCTGGACGAGGCGCTGCTGTGGGGCACGATGGCGATGCTGCTCAACTTCGCCCCCTACGTGGGCCCGCTGATCGGCATCGTGGTGATGCTGCTGATGGGGTTCTCCAGTTACGACGAGCCGCTGCGCGCGCTGCTGCCGGCGGCGATCTACCTGGGCCTGCATACGCTGGAGGGCCAGATCGTCACCCCGATCATCCTGGGCCGGCGGATGGCGCTGTCGCCGCTGGTGCTGATCCTGGCGCTGATGGTGTTCGGCTGGCTGTGGGGCATCATCGGCCTGCTGCTGGCGGTACCGATGCTGGTCTGCGTGAAGATCGTGCTGGCGCGGGTGGGGGGCATGGACGGCTGGGCGCGGCTGCTCGAGTAGGCCGGCGCCACGCAGGGCCACGCAGGACGCGCGCCCCGACCGGCCGGCCTACAATGGCGACGTGAACCTCCCTATCCGCGCCATCACCTTCGATCTCGACGACACCCTGTGGCCGTTCGCCCCGATCGGGGAGCGCATCGAAACCGCCCTGCACGCCTGGTTCGCCGAGCACAGCCCGCGCACCGCCGAGCGTTTCCCGATCAGCGAAATGCGTGCGCTGCGCGAGCGGGTGTTCGCCGAATTCCCGCAGCACGCGCACGACCTCGGCCTGCTGCGCCGGCTGACCATCGAGCGCGCACTGCACGAGAGCGGCGACGACCCGGCGCTGGCCAGTGCGGCGTACGCGATCTTCTTCCAGGAGCGCAACCGGGTGGACTTCTACCCCGACGCGCACGACGGCCTGCAGCGCATCGCCGCCCGCCTGCCGATCGCCGCGTTGACCAACGGCAACGCCGACCTGGCCGCGATCGGCATCGCCGGGCTGTTCCGCTTCCAGCTGGGCGCGCGCGAGTACGGTGCCGCCAAGCCCGACGCCGGCCTGTTCCACGAGGCCTGCCGCCGGCTGGGCGTTGCGCCGGGCGAAGTGCTGCACGTCGGCGACCATCCGCACATGGACGTGGCCGGCGCCGCCAACGCCGGCCTGCGCAGCTGCTGGATCGACCGCGGCGACCACGCCTGGCCGGAACCGCTGGCGCGCGCCGACCTGCACATTCCCACCCTGACCGCGCTGGCCGACTGGCTGGACGCGGGCGCCCTGTTCGAGAACGCCGCATGAGCCTGCCCGCCGGCTTCACCGCCACCGCCGATGCCCCGCTGCCGCTGCACGCGGTGCGCAAGGCCGACTTCGCCGCCTGGTGCCAGGCGCAGCACGCGCCGGTGCAGGCCTGGCTGGCCGCGCAGCGCTTCGACGGCGCCGCCGCCACCGCCTGCAGCTGGCCCGATGCCGACGGCCGCGTGGCCGGCGCGGTGCTGGGCGTGGACGACCCGCATGATCCGTTCGCCTGGGCGCACGCGCCGCGCGCGCTGCCCGCCGGCGACTGGCACCTCGCCTCCGAGCTGGACGGCGGCGCCCGCCGCGCGCTGCAGCTGGGATGGGGCCTGGGCCTGTACCGCTTCGGCCGCTACAAGGCGCCGCCGGCGCCGGCCGCGCGGCTGGCCGCGGACGCGTTCGACGCCGAAACCTTCGACCTGCTGGCCGCCTGCGTGCGCGTGCGCGACCTGGTCAACACTCCCACCGAACACATGGGTCCCGACGAGCTGGAAGCGGTGGCGCGCGAACTGGCGCAGGCGCACGGCGCGACGCTCGAGGTGATCGCCGGCGATGCCCTGCTGGCGCGCAACTACCCGGCGATCCACGCGGTGGGCCGCGCCTCGCACCGCGCGCCGCGCCTCATCGAACTGGCCTGGGGCGAGCCGTCGCATCCGCACGTGGTGATCTGCGGCAAGGGCGTGTGCTTCGACACCGGCGGGCTGGACCTCAAGGCCGCCGCCGGCATGCGCAACATGAAGAAGGACATGGGCGGCGCCGCGCACGCGCTGGCGCTGGCCGAGCTGGTGATGGCGCGCAAGCTGCCGCTGCGCATCACCCTGCTGGTGGCCGCCGTGGAGAACGCGGTCGGCCCGAACGCGTTCCGCCCGGGCGAAGTCATCGCCACCCGCAAGGGCGTGAGCGTGGAGATCGACAACACCGATGCCGAAGGCCGGCTGGTGCTGTGCGACGCGCTGACCCACGCCTGCGAGCTGGCGCCCGACCTGCTGCTGGACTTCGCCACCCTCACCGGCGCCGCGCGCATCGCGCTGGGCCCGGACCTGCCCGCGCTGTACGCCAACGACGAGGCGCTGGCCCAAGACTGGCTGGCCGCAGGCCAGCAGGCGCGCGACCCGCTGTGGCGGATGCCGCTGTGGCGGCCGTACTTGCGCTACCTCACCAGCGGCATCGCTGATCTCGCCAACGCCAGCAACACCACCATGGCCGGCAGCGTCACCGCCGCGCTGTACCTGGAGCGCTTCGTGGAAGAAGGCGTGCGCTGGGGCCACGTGGACGTGTACGCGTGGAACGACGGCGACCGCCCCGGCAAGCCCGCCGGCGGCGAAGCGCAGGGCCTGCGCGCCGCCTACGCGCTGCTGAAGGCGCGCGCCGCCGGCTGAACCCGGCGGCACCCGGGAGGGGGATCGCGCACCGGCGCCGGGAGCACTGCATCCATCCGGGCATCCGATTCGTATGTAGCGCGACGCTACGGAGTTGCGATGACCGATCGACCCCACCCCCGCCGGCCAACGCCGCTCGTGCCGCTGGCCGCCATCGCCGCGGTGGTGGCCGTGGCCGGCGCAGGCTTCCTGTATGCCGCCGGCCGATTGGGCGATACCCCGCCCACCGCGCGCACCCTGATCGGCGCGATCGAGGCCGCCGCCGGCCCGCATCCCGGTTACCGCCGCGCACACAGCCGCGGCGTCTGCGTGGGCGGCTGGTTCGAGGGCGCGGCCGACGGCGCCGCGCTGTCGGCGGCACGGGTATTTTCTCAGGGGCGCGTGCCGGTACTGGGCCGGCTGTCGATCGGCGGCGGCGATCCGCACGGCGCCGAGGCCGGCGCGCGCGTGCGCAGCCTGGCCCTGCAGCTGCGCAGCGACGACGGCGCGGACTGGCGGCTGGCGATGAACAGCTTCCCGTTCTTCGCCCTGCCCAGCGCCGAGGCCTTCCTCGAACAGACCCGCGCGCAGATCCCCGACCCGGCCACCGGCAAGCCCGACCCGGCGCGGATGGCCGCGGTGCTGGCGAAATATCCCAGCGCGCGCGCCTTCCGCGACTGGGCGGCCAGCGCGCCGTGGCCGGACAGCTGGGCCAACACGACCTACAACGGCATCCACACCTTCGTGTTCGTCGCGCCCGATGGGCACCGCCAGCCGCTGCGCTGGTCGCTGCGCCCGCGCGCGCCGCTGGTGGCGATGGACGCCGCCGCGCGCGCCGCGGCCACGCCGGACTACCTGGCCGCGGAGTTCGCGCGCCGGCTGGCCGCCGGCCCGGTGGCCTGGGATCTGGTGGCCACGCTGCCGGCGCCCGGCGACGCGCTGGATGATCCCTCGCAGCCGTGGCCCGCATCGCGGCCCACCCGCACCCTCGGCACGCTGTGGCTGGACTCGATGGCGCCGCAGGCCGAGGGCGCCTGCCGCGACGTCAACTTCGACCCCACCGTGCTGCCGCCCGGCATCGAGCGCTCCAACGACCCGATCCTGGCCGCGCGCGCTGCGGTGTACGCGCAGTCGTTCAACCGCCGGGAGCGCGAGATCGCCCGCGGACAGGCGCCCGAGGCCACCGGCCAGGGTGGCGAGCCATGAGCCCCGCACCGCGCTTCGTCCCGCTGGCCCGCCTGCTGCACTGGCTGATGGCCGCGCTGCTGCTGTCCCAGCTGCTGATTGGCGTGGCGATGATGGCCACGCTGACCCTGCGGCCGCCGCTGATCGCGCTGCACCGCCCGCTGGGCCTGGCCCTGCTGGTGCTGGTGCTGGTCCGCCTGTGGGTGCGCCGCCGCCATCCGCCGCCGGCGCTGCCGGCCGACCTGCCGCGCTGGCAGGCCGCCGCCGCGCGCGCCTCGCACCTGCTGCTGTACGCGCTGATGCTGGCGCTGCCGCTGCTGGGCTGGGCGCTGGCCTCGGCCGCAGGCAACGCGGTGCTGCTGCCCGGCGGCGTGCCCCTGCCGGCGATCGCGCCGCACGATCCGGTGCTGTTCGGGTGGCTGCGCGATGCCCACGGCCTGCTGGCCTGGCTGCTGTTCGCCACCGTGCTGGGCCACGTGGCGGCCGCGCTGCACCACGCATGGATCCGCCGCGACGGCGTGTTCGAGGCGATGGCGTGGCGTCGCCGAGAGCGGCCAGCGGAGAACCCCTGGCGCACGTGGCGCTGAAAGCCGGCCGGGTTATCCTGCGGCCGTCTTCCGGGAATCGCGACGATGCGCATCCGCACCGCCTGGCTTGTCCTGCCTGCGTTGCTGCTAGCCGCCACCGCATGGTGGGTGGCCAGCACGATGCGTGGCGGCGGCGACGCCGATGCGCGGACGCTGCGGGTAGGCCTGTACGAGAACGCGCCGAAGATCTACCGCGACCGCAACGGTCGCCCTGCCGGCTTGTTCGTTGAGCTGCTGGACGAGGTTGCCCGCAAGGAAGGATGGCGCTTGCAGTACGTGCCATGCGAATGGTCGAACTGCCTGGCGCGGCTGGAAGCGGGCGAATTGGATTTCATGCCCGACGTGGCCTACACGCCCGAACGCGGGCGCCTGTACGAATTCCATGCCGTGCCGGTGGCGCATTCGTGGTCGCAGGTCTACAAGCACCCTGGGCTGGTGGTGCGGGCCTTCCCCGACCTCGCGGGCCTACGGGTGGCGCTGCTGCGCGACAGCGTGCAGGAAGATGAGCTGCGCCACCTGCTGCGCGAGCTCGGCGTCCGCTGGACGGTGGTCGAAGCCGACAGTTACCTGCAGGCCTTCGCCGCCGTGCGCGACGGCCGCGCCGACGTGGCCATTGCCAACAACTTCTTCGGCGCGCGCACCGCGCGCAGCTTCGGGCTCGAGGAAACCGCGATCCTGTTCAATCCCGCGACGCTCTATTTCGCGGCGCCCAAGGGCCGGTACGCCGCGGAGCTGGCGCGCATCGACCACTGGTTGCGGGCTTGGCAACAAGCGCCGGACTCGGTGTATTTCGAAGCGATGCGCCACGCGATGATGCCACCGCCGCTGACGGTGGCGCCGCACTGGCTGCCGGCGGCGCTGGCAGGCGCGGCCGCGCTGGTGCTGGTGCTGCTCGCGTTCAGCCTGGTGCTGCGCTGGCGGGTGCGGGTGGCGACCGCCGAGGCGATCGCGGCGCGTTCGCGGCTGGAAATGGTGCTCGACGTGAGTCCGGTGGCGCTGTTCCTGCTGCGCGAAGTGGATCGCCAGCTGGTGGTGGAATGGGCCAGCCCGAATGTCTCGCGGCTGTACGGGATCGCCGCCGAAGAAGTGCTGTCTCCCGGTTGGTGGGCACAGCGCGTGCATCCCGACGACCTGCCGACGCTGGAACCGGCGCTGGACCACCTGCGCCGGCACCCATCGCTGACCCGCGAATACCGGCTGGTAGACGACGACGGACGCGCCCACCACGTGCACGAAGTGCTGCGTCCGTTGCCCGGCCCCGCGGGACAGCCATTGCGCGCGCTGTCGACCTGGACCGACCTGTCCGAGGCGAAGGCGCACGCCGCCGAACTCAGCCACCTGGCCCACCACGACGGCTTGACCGGGTTGCCCAACCGGCGCCTCCTGCACTTGTTCCTGGAAGACGCGACGCGGACTGGCCGCCGCATCGCGGTGGTGGCGCTGGACCTGGACCGGCTGCGCGGCGTCAACGACACCCTCGGCCACTCGCTGGGCGACCAGGTGCTGCGCGCGGCCACCCAGCGATTGCAGGCGCGGCTGCCCGCGGAGGGCTTCCTGGCCCGGCTCGGCGGCGACGAGTTCGCCGCGGTGCTGCCCGGCGCGACCGCGGACGACGCCAACGCCTTCGGGCTCGACGTGCTGGAGGCGTTCACCCGCCCGCTGCTGGGCGGGGCCACGCCCACCGTGCTGACCATCAGCGTGGGCATCGCGCTGGCGCCGGCCGACGGCGACGAAGCCGATACCCTGCTGCGCCACGCCGAGCTGGCGCTCTACGAGGCCAAGCGGTTGGGCACCGGCCGCCGCCAATTCTTCCAGCCGGCGCTGTCCACCGGCGCGGCCCAGCGGCTGGCGCTGGAAACCGGCCTGCGCATGGCCCTGCCGCGCCAGCAGTTCCGCCTGCACTACCAGCCGCAGCTGGACCTGCACGGCGGCACACTGGTGGGGGTGGAAGCGCTGCTGCGCTGGGAGCACCCGGAGCTCGGCACGATCCCGCCGGCACAGTTCATCCCGGTGGCCGAGGAAACCGGGCAGATCGAGGAGATCGGCCAATGGGTGCTGCTGGAAGCCTGCCGCCAACTGCGCGCCTGGGACGATGCCGGGCTGGGCATCCACGGGATGTCGGTCAACTGCTCGGTGCAGCAGCTCGACGCCGACCGGCTGCCGGCGCAGGTGGCGGCGATCCTGGCCGCGACCGGAATCGCCGCGGACCGGCTGGAGCTGGAAATCACCGAGTCGGTGCTGATGCGCGACCCCGAACACGCGATCGTGGTGCTGCAGGCGCTGAAGGCGCAGGGCGTGCGGCTGGCGGTCGACGATTTCGGCACCGGCTACTCCAGCCTCGCCTACCTGCGGCGGCTGCCGCTGACCCGGTTGAAGATCGACCGCGCCTTCGTCAGCGGCATCGGCAACGATCCCGGCGACGAGGAGATCTGCCGCACGGTGATCGCACTGGCCCGCAACCTCGGCCTGGAGACGCTGGCCGAAGGCGTGGAGCACCTGCATGAAGCGGCGTTCCTGCGCGCGGGCGGTTGCACGCTGGCGCAGGGCTTCCACTATGCGCGCCCGCTGCCGCCGGAGGCGCTGGTGGCGTGGGTCGCCGCGCACCGGCGGCAACCGCGACGCGCCTGACCGCGGTTACAGCCAGCCTTTCTGGCGCGCCAGCCGGTACGCCTCGATGCGGTTGCCGACGCCAAGCTTGCCGATCGCCTCGGACAGGTAGTTGCGCACCGTGCCATGCGAGAGGTTGAGGCGCTGCGCGATCTCGCCGGCGGACAGGCCTTCGCCGGCCAGGCGTAGCGCCTGCCGTTCGCGGTCGCTGAGCGGATCGGCTTCGCCCCACGCCTCCAGCGCCAGCTGCGGGTCGATGGCGCGGCCGCCGCGGTGGACCTGGCGCAGGGCCTCGGCCAGCTGCTCGGCCGGGGCGTCCTTCAGCAGGTAGCCGCGCACGCCGGCATCCAGCGCGCGGCGCAGGAAGCCGGCGCGGGCGAAGGTGGTGATGACCACCACCTGCACCGGCAGCGCGTGGCGCTGGATCCGCTGCGCCAGCTCCAGCCCGGTCAGGCCTGGCATCTCGATGTCGGTCAGCAGCACGTCGGGCTTGAGCCGCTGCAGTTCGCGCCAGGCCGACTCGCCGTCGGCGGCGCTGGCCACCACTTCGATATCGGATTCCATGCCCAGCAGCGCGGCCAGCGCGCCGCGCAACAGCGTTTGGTCTTCTGCAAGGAGGACTCGGATCATGGCGCGGGACGTTAGCAGATCGCCGCCCGCGGGCGCGCAGCTGTGGCGGCACAGCGCACCCGTGAGCCGCCGGCTGCTCCGGCGTGGCGATGGCACGCATCACCGCGGGCCAGCTGTTCGCGGTCACCCGGCAGTGCCCGCGGCCAAGGCGCGCGTCTGCCAAGGCGGCGCGATCAGGGTGCGCCCTGCAGGTCGTCGTTGGCCGCCAACGGCACCCGCGCTTCGATGCAGGTGCCCTGCCTGGCGGCGGCGTCCACCCGCAGCCGGCCGCGCAGCGCCTCGATGCGCTCGCGCATGCCGGCCAGACCGTTGCCTGGCACCAGCGCGCCACCGCGGCCATCGTCCTCCACCCGCAGCACCGCTTCGCCTGCCTCCACGCCAAGCCGCACCTGCGCGTGGCGGGCCTGCGCGTGGCGCTGGATATTGGTGGCGGCTTCGCGCACGGTCATGGCCAGTGCGGATTCCACCGCGGCCGGCAGGCCGGCCCCGGAGAAGCCGTCGTCGAGGCGGTAGTCGAACGCCACCCCGTCGGTTTCCAGCAGCAGCTTGGCCGAAGCCAGCTCGGCGGCGATGCCGGCCGCGCGGATGCCGCTGACCGCACCGCGCACCTGCGCCAGCGCCTCGCGCGCCACCCGGCTGACCTCCGCGATCTCGGCCTGCGCGGCGGCGGGATCGCGCGCCAGCAGGCGACCGGCCAGGTCCGACTTCAATGCCACCATCGACAGGGTGTGGCCCAGCAGGTCATGCAGATCGCGGCCGATGCGCTCGCGCTCGGCCAGCGCCGCCAGCCGCCGCACCTCCTCGTGCGAGAGCTTCAGCGCGGCGTCGCGCTGGCGGTTGATGCGATCCACCATGGTGATCATGCCGATGATCGCGGTCACCGCCGGCATCCACACCAGCGAGATCCACGGGTAGCCGATGTAGCGCGCATAGAAAATCAGCGCCGCGTTGCACGCCGCCAGCGCGACCATGTAGCGCAGCAGCGAGCCCTTGCTGCGCGGCTGCAGCATCACGCAACCGAACACGAAATAGCTCAGCCCCGACGGATACCAGGGCAGCAAGGCGAAACACAGGCCCAGCATGCCCAGCGCGGCCAGCTGTGCGCGCCGCTCGGACGCGGTGACGCTGACGTGGAACAGCAGCAGGAACAACGGGAACGACAGCAGGGTCAGCAGCAGCCAACGTTGTGTGTAGCCGAAGGTGCCGCCGGAGAACGCGGGGGTGATGAAGATCCAGATCGACCACACCAGGTGGATGTGGTGGGTCCATGGCGATCGCCCCAGGCGCAGGTCCTGCGCCACCAGCGAATCGGGCGCCGGCCGTGGCCAGCGCGCGGGCAGGGCTAACGTCATGGGCGGCTCCGTGGGCGCGATGGGCGGATCATGGCATGCCGCGCCCGCGTCATTCCGCCACCGCCAGCCGGTGCTGCGCCAGCGCGAAGAACGCCGCAGTGAAGCCCACCAGCACCAGCAGATGCATCCAGACCGGCTGGCCGGCATCGAAGCCGACCACCTTCAGCGCCAGCTGGCCCAGGTGGTAGGCCGGCCAGACCACCGCCAGCTTGGCCAGCAGCGGCGGCAGCATGGTCAGCGGCAGCCACAGCCCGGACAGGAACGACATCGGCAGGTACAGCCCGTTGAGCAGCGCCGGCGCGGCGCTGCCGCTCACCCGCGTGCCCACGTACAGGCCGATCGCCGCAAACGGCAGCACGCCGGCGACGTTCACCGCCGCCAGTGCCAGCCACTGCAGCGGCGCCAAGGACACCCCCGCCACCAGCGCGGCCAGCAGCGCCATCAGCAGCGAGATGAGCGCGGCAAACAGCATCGCCATCGCCATCCGCGCCAGCAGCAGCGCGCCGGGCGGCGCGGGCAGCACGCGCTTGAGCCGCAGGAAGCCGCGCTCGCGATCCAGCGCGATGGTGACGCCGAAGCCGAACAGGCCCGCACCAGCCACGCCGAAGACACCGTAGGTGGCCAGCAGGTACTGCGCGGTGGGCGCGCTGTGCGCCTTGTTCAACACCACCGCGAACAGCCCATAGAACATCAGCGGGAAGGCGATCACCGGGATGCAGAAGCCCGGATCGCGCAGCATGCGCAGGCATTCGCAGCGCGCTTCCAGCAGGTAGCTTCGCAACGCGACGCGGTGCAGGTTGGGGAGCACGGCAGCCATCACGCGGCCTCCTGTTGCGGGTTGCGGGTGAGTTCGAGGAAGGCATCGGCCAGGCCGGCGCGCTGCACTTCGAGGTCGTGCAGGCGGTCGTCGGCGGCCAGAAGGCGGCGCACCACCGGTTCCGCGGCCTCGGCGACGATGTGCAGCAGCTCGCCCTCGCGCTGGGCCTGGCGCACGCCCGGCCAGCGCGCCACCGCGTCTGCGTCCAGCGCCGACACGCAGCGGATGCGCCGCTGCGCCACGTGCGCGCGGATCGCCGCCACGCTGCCCTGCGCCAGCATGCGGCCTCGATCGACCACGGCGACATGGTCGGCCAGCGCCTCGGCCTCTTCCAGATAGTGGGTGGTCAGCAGCACCGCGCTGCCGCCGGCCACCAGCTCGCGGACGGCGCGCCAGATGCCCTGCCGCGCCTCGATGTCGAGGCCGGTGGTCGGCTCGTCCAGGCACAGCAGGCGCGGCCGCCCGCAGATCGCCAGCGCGAACTGCACGCGCCGCTGCTGGCCGCCGGACAGGTGCCGGTACGGACGCGCCATCAGCCCGTCCAGTCCCGCCAGCGCCACGCAGTCGGCCACGCTGCGCGGGTCGCGGTAGTAGCTGCGCACCAGCGCCAACACCTCGCCCACCCGCAATCGGTCGGGAATGCCGGCGCTCTGCAGCATCGCGCCGGTGCCCAGCCGCGCCGCGCGCGAGCCGGGCGGGCGGCCGAACACGGAGACTTCGCCCGCGTCCGCGGCCAGCAGCCCCAGCAGCAGGTTCACCGCGGTGCTCTTGCCGGCGCCGTTGGCACCCAGCAGCGCCGTCACCTGGCCCGCATGCAGCGACAGGTCCAATCCGTCCAACGCCTGCGTGCCGCCGTAACGCTTGCTCACGCCGTGCAGTCTTGCCACCACCGCCTGTGCTTCCGGCATCGGGGTTTCTCCGTGATTGATGGCGGCATGCTCGGGCTTCGCCGGCGCGCGTGACATCCGCGGCCGTCAGCCGAATCACATGACAACCATCACCTGACCGGCGCGGCCGCGGCCGGTAGCCTGCGCTTCGCTGGACGGGCGCGTGCTCCGCCGCGGCGACAGGCCCGGCACCGGCGTGCAGACCACCTGTAAAGGAAACTTGACACAACAGATCGCATGCATGAAGGTGGCGGCCAGGAGCCGACGGCGTCTGTGCCGCGGCCATCCGCCATCCATTCCCTTCCCGTCCCGTACCCATGACTACTTCCGCCGACCTGCTCAATTCCCTGAAGATCGACCGCAGCGCGTCGCCCCCGCCGCCATCGCGCAAGGGGCTGTGGATCGGGCTGGCGGTGGCCGCCGTGGCGGTGCTGGCGGCAGCGGGCGTGTTCGCGCTGCGCGGTGGCAAGGGCATCGAGGTCAGCGTGGCCGAGGCCACCGCCATCGGCGCGTCCAGCGGCGGCAGCGCTTCGGTGCTGGATGCCACCGGCTACGTGGTGGCGCGACGCATGGCCACGGTGTCGGCCAAGGTCACCGGCCGGGTGCGCGAGGTGCTGATCGAAGAAGGGCAGAAGGTCGAGGAAGGCCAGGTGCTGGCGCGGCTGGACCCGGTGGATGCGCAGGCCCAGCGCGCGCTGTCGGCTTCGCAGCTGGCCGCTTCGCAAAGCCAGATCGCCAGCGTCCAGGCGCAGCTGAAGGAAGCCGAGGCGAACGCCGCGCGGCTGTCCACGCTGGCGGCGCAGAAGCTGGTGTCGCGCGCCCAGTTCGAACAGGCGGTGGCCACGCGCGACGCCCTGCGCGCGCAGCTGGCCACCACCCGGCGCAATGCGCAGGTGGCGCGCGACGGCCTGCGCATCGCCGACAACGGCGTGGACAACACCATCGTGCGCGCGCCGTTCGCGGGCGTGGTCATCGCCAAGTCGGCGCAGCCGGGCGAGATCGTTTCGCCGCTGTCGGCCGGCGGCGGCTTCACCCGCACCGGCATCGGCACCATCGTCGACATGGATTCGCTGGAAGTGGAAGTCGAGGTGGGCGAGGCCTTCATCGGCCGGGTCAAGCCGGGCATGCGCACCGAAACCATCCTCAATGCCTACCAGGACTGGAAGATCCCCGGCCGGGTGATCGCCATCATCCCCGCCGCCGACCGCGGCAAGGCCACGGTGAAGGTGCGGGTGGGGCTGGACGCCAAGGGCGATCCGCGGATCGTGCCGGACATGGGCGCGCGGGTCGGCTTCCTGGAAGACGCGAAGCCCGCGCAGGCCGATGCCAAGCCGGGCGTGCTGGTGCCGGCCGCCGCCATCGCCCAGCGCGGCGACAGGGACGTGGCGTTCGTGGTCAACGGCGGCATGGCCAGCCTGCGCAAGCTGACCCTGGGCCGCACCCTCGGCGAGGACCGCGAGGTGCTGGCCGGCGTGGCCGGCGGCGAGCAGGTCGTGCTGGATCCGCCCGAAGCACTGGCCGACGGCGCGCGGGTGACGCTGGCGCCGGCCGCAGCCAGCGACGAATAACGAATGACGATCGCTGTCCTTGCCGCCACCGCGGGAAGGGCGAAACAGACCACCGGAGAACCCTCGATGTCGATCCTCGTCAGCACCCGCAACCTGCACAAGACCTACCAGCGCGGCCCGGAAACGGTGGACGTGCTGCGCGGCATCGACCTCGACATCGCAGGCGGCGATTTCGTCGCGCTGATGGGCCCGTCTGGCTCGGGCAAGACAACGCTGCTCAACCTGATCGGCGGGCTGGACTCGCCGACCTCCGGCAGCATCGAGATCGCCGGCCAGCACATCGAGAAACTGGGCTCCGGCCAGCTGGCGCAGTGGCGCAGCAACAACGTCGGCTTCGTGTTCCAGTTCTACAACCTGATGCCCACCCTGACCGCGCAGAAGAACGTGGAGCTGCCGCTGCTGCTGACCCGGCTGTCGGCCGCGCAGCGCCGCCAGAACGCCGCCGTCGCGCTGGAGCTGGTAGGCCTCAAGGACCGCGGCAAGCATCGCCCGAACGAACTCTCCGGCGGCCAGCAGCAGCGCGTGGCGATCGCCCGCGCGATCGTCTCCGATCCCACCCTGCTGATCTGCGACGAACCCACCGGCGACCTCGACCGCGCCTCGGCGGAGGAGATCCTGGGCCTGCTGCAGACGCTCAACCGCGAGCACGGCAAGACCATCGTGATGGTCACCCACGACCCCAAGGCCGCCGAGTACGCCACCCACACGCTGCACCTCGACAAGGGCAACCTGGTCGAGCAGACCGTGCAGGCCTGAGCCGGAGGCCCGCCATGAAGTACTTCCATCTCGTCTGGGCCGCGCTCTCGCGCAGCAAGACCCGCACCCTGCTCACCCTGCTGTCGGTGGTGGCGGCGTTCCTGCTGTTCGGGATGCTGGATTCGGTGCGGGTGGCGTTCAATTCCGGCGGCAGCGTGGCCGGCGCCAACCGCATGGTGACGATGTCGCGGCTGTCGATCACGCAGATGCTGCCGTACAGCCTGGATGCGCAGATCCGCGCGGTGCCGGGGGTGAAGAACGCCGCCTATGCCGCCTGGTTCGGCGGCATCTACCGCGACCCCAAGAACTTCTTCGCCAACTTCAGCGTCAGCCCGGAGTACCTGGACCTGTACCCCGAGTTCAAGCTGTCTCCCGCGCAGAAGCAGGCGTGGCTGGCCGACCGCCGCGGCGCGGTGGTCGGCAAGGCGCTGGCGGACCGCTTCGGCTGGAAGGTGGGCGACACCATCCCGCTGCAGGCGACCATCTTCCCGACCCGCGGCAGCAACGACTGGTCGTTCACCCTGCGCGGGATCTACCGCATCGACGACCCCAAGCTGAAGGGCCAGGAACAGGCGATGTTCTTCCACTGGAAGTACTTCGACGAGGCCAACGACTACGTGAAGGGCCGGGTGGGCTGGTGGATCGTGGAGCCGGACAGCGCCGATGCCGCCGACCGCGTCGCCAAGGCCATCGACAAGCTCAGCGAGAACTCCGACCACGAAACCAAGACCCAGAGCGAAGCCGCGTTCAACCAGAGCTTCGCCAAGCAGTTCGCCGACATCGGCCTGATCGTCACCGCGATCATGGGCGCGGTGTTCTTCACCCTGCTGCTGCTGACCGGCAACACCATGGCGCAGGCGGTGCGCGAGCGCATCCCCGAGCTGGCGGTGCTGAAGACCATCGGCTTCTCCAACCGCAGCGTGCTGTGGCTGGTGCTGGGCGAGTCGGTGCTGCTGGTGGTGCTGGGCGGGCTGCTGGGCATGGGTCTGGCCGCCGCCATCGTGCCGGCGGTGGGCGCGGCCAGCGGCGGGATGGTGCAGCTGCCGGGCCTGCTGGCGCAGACCTGGGGCACGGGGCTGGCGCTGATGCTCGGCATCGGGTTGCTGGTGGGGCTGCTGCCGGCGCTGCGCGGCATGCGCTTGAACATCGTCGATGCACTGGCCGGGCGCTAAGGGGATCACCACATGAAACGACTCAAGGGATTTTTCGCCAGCCTCGCCACCCTACTGCTGCTGGCCATCGGGCTGGGGATCTGGATCGCGCTGCCGTGGTTCGCGGTGCTGGCGATCGCCGCCGCCATCGCGCTGTGGCTGCTGCTCACCCGCAGCGGCCGGCTGGCGCGCGAGGCCACCAGGATCGGCCTGGCCGGGCTGCCGCAGCGCTGGGGTGCCTCCAGCGTCATTGTCATCGGCATCGCCGGCGTGGTCGGCGTGCTGGTGGCGATGCTGGCGATGGGCGAAGGCTTCAAGGCCACGCTCGACAGGACCGGCGGCGATGACACCGCGATCCTGCTGCGCGCCGGCTCGCA
The DNA here is from genome assembly GCF_036409385.1 of Thermomonas sp. LB-4. Classification (NCBI taxonomy): domain Bacteria; kingdom Pseudomonadati; phylum Pseudomonadota; class Gammaproteobacteria; order Lysobacterales; family Lysobacteraceae; genus Thermomonas; species Thermomonas sp. LB-4. The sequence goes on from NZ_JAXOFT010000014.1 coordinate 24,165, forward strand.
GGCCGAGACCAACTCGGTCATCACCCGCGATCAGGCGCCGCTGGTGTCGGCCTTGCCCGGCATCGCCCGCGGCGCCGACGGCAAGCCGCTGGCCTCGCCCGAGCTGTCGCAGGTGGTCAACCTGCCGACCATGGCCGACGGCACCGACGCCAACGTGCAGTTCCGCGGCATCGGCCCCGCCGGCTGGGCGATCCGCCCGCAGCTGAAGATCGTCGAGGGCCGCCGGTTCAATCCCGGACTGCGCGAGATCGTGATCGGTAAGGGCGCGCAGCGGCAGTTCCGCGGGCTGGAGGTCGGCAAGCAGCTGAAGCTGGCCAACCAGATGTGGACGGTGGTGGGCGTGTTCGAGTCGAAGGACTCGCACGACTCCGAGCTGTGGACCGATGCCGACGTGCTCGGCCCCGCCTACCAGCGCAGCGCGTTCCAGTCGGTGACGGTGAAGCTGGACGGCAAGGCCGGCTTCAAGCAGCTCAAGGCCGCGCTGGCCGGCGACCCGCGGCTGAAGCTGGACGTGGACACCACCCGCAACTACTACGGCAAGCAGTCGGAAGGGCTGACCAAGCTGATAAGGATCCTGGGCTCGGTGATCGGCGCGATCATGGCGATCGGCGCGGTGTTCGGCGCGCTCAACAGCATGTACGCCGCGGTGGCCGGACGCGCGCGCGAGATCGCCACGCTGCGCGCGCTGGGCTTCCGCAGCGTGCCGGTGGTCACCGCGGTGATGCTGGAAACCATGCTGCTGGCGCTGCTGGGCGGACTGCTGGGCGCAGCCATCGCCTGGATCGTGTTCAACGGCTACACGGTCAGCACGCTGGGGCAGAACTTCAGCCAGGTGGTGTTCCAGTTCAAGGTCAGCCCCGAGCTTGCGTGGACCGGGCTGAAGTGGGCGCTGGGCATCGGCCTGGTCGGCGGCCTGTTCCCGGCGCTGCGCGCGGCGCGGCTGCCGGTGACCGAAGCGCTGCGCGGCGCGTGAACCCAGCTGCTGGAGATCGGCAACGGTTGTTCGAGTAACTATTGCAAATTTGTTAAGCATTTGTGAACCTCCGGCTGTCCGCGGGACAGGAGCCTGCCGGACACTTTTCTTGACGAACGGCATCCACGGAGATCGCACGTGCACAATCGCCCGCTTTCCCTGCGCCCGCTGGCGCTGGCGCTGCTGCTTGCCTGCAGCGGCGCCGCCACGGCCCAGTCCAACATCACCGGCAGCATCTACGGCAGCGCGCAGCCTGGCCAGACCGTGGTCGTGCGCAATCTCGACACCGGCCTCACCCGCAGCGTGACCGTCGGCGCCGACGGCAAGTACCGCGCGCTGTCATTGCCCACCGGCCAGTACCAGATCGAGCTGCAGGCCGATGGCGCCACCGTCGCCAAGCGTGAGGTGCTGGTGCAGATCGCCAGCGGCTCGCAGATCGACTTCGTGGCGACGCCGGCGGCCGGTGCGGATGCCACCACCCTCGACGCGGTGACCGTGCGCGGCAACCTGGCGGCGCTGGACATGAGCCAGACCGACGTGCGTTCGGTGTTCACCGCGGCGGACCTCGAGATGCTGCCGCTCGGCGGCAACCTGCAGGACATCGCCAGCGTTGCCTTGCTCGCACCCGGCGTGGTGGCCTCCACAGGCTCCAGCCTGGTCAGCTTCGGCGGCTCCTCCGGCGCCGAGAACGCCTACTTCATCAACGGCTTCCCGGTCACCAACCCGCTGACCAACCTCGGCTACAAGAGCCTGCCCTTCCGCGCGATCGACCAGGAGCAGGTACTGACCGGCGGCTACGGCGCCGAGTTCGGACGCTCCACCGGCGGCGTCATCAACATCGTCACCAAGCGCGGCAGCAACGAATGGCACGGCGGTGCCTACGTGCGCTGGACGCCGATGAGCCTGAAGGGCAGGCAGAAGGACGAGTACTACCCGGACACCGGCTACTGGAATTCCAGCGTGCCGGGCGTGGCGCCGAAGGACTGGTCGGATGGCCAGCTCTATATCTACCGCCGTGACAACGGCACCACCTCGACCTCGGCCGGCATCTGGGCCAGCGGCCCGCTGGTCAAGGACCGCCTGTTCCTGTTCGCCAACGTGGAGCGCCAGCGCACCGACGGCGAAGCCAACAGCACCCAGTACTTCGGCGTGACCGGTTCGCCCACCGGCTGGAGCGACTACCGTTACACCTATCCACGCTGGGCCGGCAAGCTGGACTGGAACATCACCGACAGCCAGGTGCTGGAGCTCACCGCGATCCAGGACCGGGTGCAGTACGAGACCTACAAGTCGAGCTGGGACAACGCCACCCTCACCCACGGCAACGAGCGCGCCGCAGTCGGCGAGTTCACCGACGATGATTCGCGCCTGTACGTCGCCAAGTACACCAACTACCTGACCGACAACCTGACCGTGTCGGCGCTGTTGGGCACCCAGAAGGTCGAGCACAACACGACCACGATGGGCCTGGGGCCCGAAAACTGCGTCAACTTCACCAAGCCGAGTGCCGCCAACCAGGTGCCGGGCCTGACCTACGTCGAGACCTGCCAGCCGGTGCGCGAGGTCAGCATCCCGGGCGCCTTCGACAAGACCGAAGGCTGGCGCCTGGACGTGGCCTGGACGCTGGGCAACCACGAGCTGCACTTCGGCGTGGACAACCTCGACGCCGAATCGCGCACCGGCACCCGCTACACCGGCCTGCCGAACGGCGACGCAGTGGGTCCGGGCAACGCCGCCTACGGCTACTGGGTGTTCACCAAGACCAACAAGCCCAACTCCCCGATCAACGGCAGCGTCGGTGCGCCCGGCAGCGCAGGCGGCTACGGCCCGCAGGGCTATTACGCCTATTACGTGGTCCGCAACAACCTCGAGACCCCATCGACGGAACAGCGCTCGCAGTTCATCGAGGACCGCTGGCAGATCACCGACAACCTGCTGCTCAGCCTGGGCCTGCGCAACGAACAGTTCACCAACTACACCAGCGCCGGCGTGGCCTACATGGAGCAGAAGTGGCAGCCTGCCCCGCGCCTGGGCTTCACCTGGAACGTGAACGGTGACAACAGCCTGAAGCTGTACGGCAACCTCGGCCGCTACCACATGGCGCTGCCGGCGCGCATCGCGATGGGCAGCGTGCTGTCCAGCCGCATCCGCGGCAACCAGTACTACACCTACACCGGCATCGACCCGCAGACCGGCGCGCCCACCGGGCTGACCAAGATCCCGGTGTCCACCGCCCCGACCGCGGCGATCTGCCCCGGCACCAACCTGTACTCCTCGAACTTCGACTGCGGGGTGGCCAAGGATCCGCGCGCCCGCGTGGCTGCCGACCTCAAGCCGATGTTCCAGGACGAGCTGATCCTGGGCCTGGACCAGGTCCTGACCCCCACCTGGAACTGGGGCGTCAAGGGCACCTACCGCAAGCTCCAGAAGGTGGTGGACGACAGCTGCCCGGACATCTTCAACGGCAACTGCTACATCGTGAACGCCGGCGAGAGCAACACGTTCTGGGAAGAACAGTCCGATGGCTCGTATCAGAAGGTCACCTACACCGCGGAACAGCTCGGCATGCCGAAGGCCCGCCGGACCTACTTCGCGCTGGACTTCTACCTCGACCACCCGATGAGCGACAACTGGAGCGCGAAGTTCCTGTACACCTATTCGCGCAGCGCCGGCAACACCGAAGGTCCGGTCAACTCCGACCGTGCGTCCGGCGGCGACAGCGGCCTCAACGACTCCACCAGCACCACCCAGGACTACGACAAGACCCTGCTGATGGAGCGCGCCTACGGCCTGCTCAACAATGATCGCCGGCACCAGTTCAAGGCCTACGGCACCTACCGCTTCAACGAGGAGTGGAGCTTCGGCGGCAGCATGAGCCTGGCCAGCGGCCGGCCGATCAACTGCTACGCGCACTATCCGACCCCGCTGCCGTCCTACGACAGCGCGTACTACTGGTACTGCGGGCTGCCGGGCACGCCGGAGTTCAAGGAAACTTCGCGCGGCTCGGAAGGGCGCACGCCGTGGCTGTACACCTTCAACGTCAGCGCCAACTACGCGCCGCTGTGGGCGAAGGGCCTGAAGCTGTCGGTGGACGTGATGAACCTGTTCGACACCCGCACCGCGGTGATCTACAACACCCAGTCCACCTCGTCCCACACCCAGATCAACAAGCTGTGGGGCAAGCCGGACTACAACGATCCGCGCACGGTGACCTTCACTGCCAGCTATTCGTTCTGATCGACGGTATCGTCCATGCCCAACCGGCCCCGCAAGGGGCCGGTTGCATTTCAGGCGCTCAGGCCAGCTCGGCCAGCGCCTGTTCGCGCATGCGCCGGCTGTTGCGCAGGCCGTCGATGACGAACACCGCCAGCGCCAGCCAGATGCAGGCGAAGCCGACCAGGCGGGACCGGTCGAACGGTTCGGCGAACACGAACACGCCGATCAGGAACTGCAGCGTCGGCGCGATGTACTGCAGGATGCCGACGCTGGTCAGCGAGATCCTGCGCACCGCGTAGGCGAAGCCGACCAGCGGCAGCGCGGTCACCAGCCCCGACAGCACCAGCAGCAGGTTGGCCGTGGCGCCGTAGCCGGGCCCGTCGCCCAGCGCGAGGAAGCCGCCGGTGCCGCTGGATTCGCTCCACAGCAGCCAGCCCAGCACCGGCAGGAACAGGTAGGCGCTTTCCACCCCCAGCCCGGCCACCGAATCCACGTGCGCCAGCTTGCGCAGCACGCCGTAGACGCCGAACGACAGCGCCAGGGTCAGCGCGATCCACGGGAAGCTGCCGTATTGCACGGTCAGCCACAGCACCCCGGCGAAGGCGATCGCCACCGACGCCCACTGCAGCGGGCGCAGCCGTTCGCGCAGGAACAGCACCCCGATCACCACGTTGAGCAGCGGGTTGATGAAATAGCCCAGCGCGGTCTCGACCACGTGGCCGGCATTCACCGCCCAGATGTACAGGCCCCAGTTGCAGGAAATCAGCACGCCGCTGAGCAGCAGCATCCACCACAGCCGCGGATGCCCGGCCAGCACCGCGCGGAACCAGTGGCGGCCATCGCGCCAGAACAGGAACGCCCCCACCATCAGCGCGCTCCACACCACACGATGCAGCACGATCTGCAGCGACGGCACCGCCTTCAGCAGGTGCCAGTACAGCGGCGCCAGGCCCCACAGGACGAAGGTGCCCACCGCCACCCAGGTGCCGCGCGCGGCATCGGCCCGGCCGGCCGCGCTCACGCCGCCTCCCCGGCCGCCCGCCGCGGCTTGGCCGTGCGCGCGAAGGTAATGGTCACCACGCCCAGCAGGATCACCCCCATCGCCACCGTCTCGCGCGCGCCGAAGCGCTCGTGCGCCAGCAGCGCACCCAGCACCACCGCGATCGCCGGATTGACGTAGGCATAGCTGGTCGCCAGCGCCGGCCGCACGTGGTGCAACAGCCAGATATAGGCCGAGAAGCCGACCAGCGAGCCCATCACCACCAGGTACCAGAACGCACCGATCGCATGCGTGGTGGGCAGGCCGTGGAAGCGCTCGCCCAATGCCCCGCCGACCACGCACATCGCCACGCCGCCGCAGAGCATCTGCCCGGCCGACGTCATGAACGGCGACGGCAGGTCGCGGCCCTTGCTCCAGATCGAGCCGTACGACCACGCGACCGAGGCCAGCAGCAGCGCGGCCAGCCCGGCCGGGGTGGCGGCCAGGCTGCCGCCCGCGCTCAGCCACAGCACGCCGAGGAAGCCGATGCACAGCCCCGTCCATTCCATCGCGTTGGGCCGGTGCCCGCGCAGCGCCGAGAACACGCCCATCCACAGCGCCGACGAGGACACGATCACCGCGGTCATCCCCGACGAGACGCTCTGCTCGCCGAAGTTCACCAGCCCGTTGCCCATCAGCAGCAGCAGTACACCCATCACCGCCAGATTGCGCCACTGCGCGCGGGTGGGTGCAGGCACGCCGCGCCAGCGCAGGAAGGCGAACATGAACCCGCCGGCGATCAGGAAGCGGATGCCGCCGAGCAGGAACGGCGGGAACCCGCCCTCCAGCGCGAAGCGGATGGCGAGGTAGGTGGAACCCCAGATGACATACACCGCCGCCAGCGCCAACGCGACGCGGGCGGCGGGCGCCTCGGGAACGGGGGAAGCAGGCATCGGCTAGATCGTCCAGACTGCGGCGGGCACCCGAAGGTGCCCGCCAGAAACGACAGGAAGAGCGGCGTGGGCCGGGTCAGTCGGCCCAGTGCCCCGCGCCGTTGCGGGTGACCGGCAGCACCTGCGCCGCCAGCGCCGCGTCCTTGCCGAGCAGCGCCACGGCATCCGCCAGGATAGCGGCGGACTCGCGCAGCAGCGGATCAGTAGCCTTCTTGGCCGCCTCCTCGCGCGCCACCGATTCGGCCACGTTGCGCTCGTCGGCGGCCAGGCCGTCGTCGGCGCGCGCGTCCAGCAGCGGGTCCCGCTCGATGCCGAGATTGGCGCGGATCTCGGCGCGCTGCTTGCGCTGGGCGTCGAACCTGTCGCGCTCGGCGCGGCGTTCGGCCTCGTTGAGCGAGATCGACTTCTTCGCCTGCTCCTCGCGGAACCGGCGCACGTCCTCGGCCCACCACTGGAACTCCACGTCCTTGCCCGCGCGGGCCTGGTGGCGCGCCTGCAGCTGGCCCAGCAGCGGCGCGAAATTGCCGTAGCGGGGATGCGGCGCGGCGGCGATCCGGGTCCACGGCAGCGCGTTGGGATAGGTGCTCTCGCCGAACTCGGCGGCGTCCACGCTGGCCGGGAACGCCACGTCCGGCGCCACGCCCTTGTTCTGGGTGCTGCTGCCGTCCGGACGGAAGAACTGCGCCACGGTCAGCTTGACCTCGCCGAAGCGCGGCTTCTCGTTGGCCGGCCAGCGGTCCAGGTCCACCATCGTCTGCACGGTGCCCTTGCCGAAGGTGGTCTCGCCGATCACCAGGCCGCGGCCGTAGTCCTTGATGGCGCCGGCCACGATCTCCGAGGCCGAGGCCGAACCGCGGTTGATCAGCACCGCCAGCGGACCGTCCCAGGCCACGCCCGCGTCCTGGTCGTACTGCACGTTGACCCGACCGCCGGATTCGCGCACCTGCACCACCGGGCCCTTGTCGATGAACAGCCCGGTCAGCTCCACCGCCTCGCTCAGCGAGCCGCCGCCGTTGCCGCGCAAATCCAGCACCACGCCGTCGACCTTGCTGGCACGGAACTCACCCAGCATCCGCGCCACGTCGCGGGTGGCCGAGGCGTAGTTGGCCTCGTTGCGGCGACGCGCCTCGAAGTCCTGGTAGAAACCGGGCAGCTTGATCACCCCGATCCGCCGCGCAGGCGCATCGCTGCTGGCCGGCACCACGATGGTCTCGGCCTTGGCGCGCGCGTCCTCCAGCCGCACCTTGGCGCGGGTCAGCTGCAGCGTCAGCGGCTTGCTGTCCAGCGGCGCTTCCGCCGGCACCGTGTCCAGCCGCACCTGCGTGTCGGCCGCGCCGCGGATCAACGCCACCACGTCGTCGATGCGCCAGCCGATCACGTCCTTCATCTCGCCCGCGCTGCCCTGGCCAACGCCGACGATGCGGTCGCCCGGCTTGAGCCGGCCGCTGCGGGCCGCCGGCCCGCCCGGCACCACCTCGCGCACCACCACCACGTCGTCCTGGCGGAACAGCACCGCGCCGATGCCTTCCAGCGAATTGGACATCGACAGGTTGAAGTTCTCCGCGCTGCGCGGGGTCATGTAGTCGGTGTGCGGATCGATGCTGCCGGCATAGGCGTTGAGGAAGCTCTGGAACACCTCCTCGCCCTTGAGTTCGTTCACGCTGGTCAGCAGGTTGGAGTAGCGCTTGTCCAGCGTCTTGCGGATCTCGTCCGGCTGCTTGCCGGCCAGCTTCAGGCGCAGCCAGTCGTTCTTCACCGATTGCCGCCACAGCGCGTCCAGCGCCGCCGGCTCGGCCCACGGCGCGTCCTCGCGGTCGTAGTGGTAGCGCTCGTCCTTGGTGAAGTCGAACTCGCCCTTGAGCAGCCCGCGCGCATAGCCGATGCGTTCCCCCACGCGCTGCCGGTAGGCAGCGAAGATCGTCCACGCCGGGTCCACCTGGCCGCTCTTGATCGCATCGTCCAGGGTGGTGGCGTAGCGCTGGAAGCCGGCCACGTCCTGCGCGGTCAGGAACACCTTGCCGGGATCCAGCGTCTTCAGGTATTCGGTGAGGATCTCGCGCGAGAGCGCGTCGTCCAGCGTCCTCGGGCGGTAAGCGTAGCGGCTGTCGGACAGCAGCCCGTGCACCATGCGCGCGGTGGTGGCCTGGTCCTGGGTAGGGCCGGACGACAGCGCGATGTCGCTGCTGCCGGCCAGCAGGGCCAGCGGGGTGGCCAGCGCCACGGCAATGGACAGGGCGATCAGGGGGCGATTGCGGATCATCTGGATTCCGCGGCGTGGGGGCCGCTGTGGGAGGTCATGGGCAGGATGGCGAAGGTTTCGACCCCGCAACAGTGCTGGAAGTTGCACCACTGCGTTCCATCCCACTGTACCCGCCCGGCTGCGCCCTGGGTGAACGCCGCCTCCACGCCCGCGCTCAATCCGACGTGCGGCCCTCGCCGGCGCCCAGGCGGGCGGCGGCCTGGCGATCCGCGTGGTAACTGGAGCGCACCATCGGCCCGGAAGCGACGTGGGCGAAGCCCAGCGCATGGCCATAATCGGCCAGCTGCTGGTACTCCTCCGGCGTCCAGTAACGCAGCACCGGATGGTGGTGGGCGCTGGGCTGCAGGTACTGGCCGATGGTGACCATCTCGACGTCGTGGGCGCGCAGGTCGCGCAGGGTGGCCTGCACCTGCTCCATGGTCTCGCCCAGGCCCAGCATGATGCCGCTCTTGGTCGGCACCGACGGATGCTGCTGCTTGAACTTCTGCAACAGGGTCAGCGACCACTGGTAGTCGGCGCCCGGGCGCACGTTGCGGTACAGGTCGGGCACGGTCTCGACGTTATGGTTGAACACGTCCGGCGGATTGAGCGCAAGGATCTCCAGCGCGCGCTCCATCCGGCCCTTGCCGCGGAAGTCCGGGGTCAGGATCTCGATCTTCGTGCCCGGCGCGATCTCTCGGATCGCGGCGATGCAATCCACGAAGTGGCCGGCACCGCCATCTCGCAGGTCGTCGCGGTCCACGCTGGTCACCACCACATAGCGCAGGCCCATGTCCTTGACCGTCTGCGCCAGCCGCAGCGGCTCCACCGGGTCCGGCGGCTTGGGCCGGCCGTGGGCCACGTCGCAGAAGCTGCAGCGGCGGGTGCAGACCTCGCCGAGGATCATGAAGGTGGCGGTGCCGTGGCTGAAGCACTCGTGGATGTTGGGGCAGCTGGCTTCCTCGCAGACCGTGACCAGCCGGTTCTCGCGCAGCTTGGCCTTGAGCGCCTGCACCGCGTTGCCGCTGGGGATGCGCACGCGGATCCAGCTGGGCTTGCGCAGGGTCGGCGCGTCGGCGAACTGCACCGGCGAGCGGGCGATCTTCTGGTCGGCCACCTGGCGCACGCCAGGCTCGAGGGAGGCCGCACCGTCGACGACGGCGAGCGGGATGCTGCGGGGGGGAGTGCTCATGGCGCGATTATCGCGCACATCGCGCCGGCGGTCAGGCTCAGGCCGGCGGCGCGGCCTCGTGCCGCCATGCCAGGCCGAACTGGCGGCCCAGCTGTGCCAGCAGGACGGGCTTGACCGCGTCCAGCGACGACGGCCCGCCGAGGTCGGACAGCGCCACCACCTGCAGGCCGGCGTAGCCGCAGGGATTGATCCGCGCGAACGGCGGCGTGCTCTCGCCGGCGATGTTGAAGGCCAGCCCGTGGAAGGTGCAGCCGCGGCGCACGCGGATGCCCAGCGAGGCGATCTTGGCGCCGCCCACGTACACGCCGGGCGCGCCGTCCTTGCGGGCGGCGCCGATGTTCCATTCGTCGAGGGTGTCGATGATGGCCTGCTCGATCCGGCACACGTAATCGCGCACGCCGATCTTCAGCCGCTTCAGGTCAAGCAGCGGATAGGCCACGAGTTGGCCGGGCCCGTGGTAGGTCACCTGGCCGCCGCGGTCGACGTGGATGACCGGGATGTCGCCCGGCATCAGCACGTGCTCCGGCTTGCCGGCCTGGCCGAGGGTGAATATCGGCTCGTGCTCGACCAGCCACAGCTCGTCGGCGCTGCCTTCGGTGCGCGCGTCCGTGAACGCCTGCATGGCGCGCCAGACCGGCTCGTAGGGCCGGCGACCGAGGTCGCGGGCGATGGCGGGACGCGCATCCAGCTTCGGCCCCTTCCCCGCGCAGGCGGGGAACGGGGCGGCGGGACTCACAGCGTCCACTTCACTTCCGGATGGTCGCGCAGGGCGGCGTGGGCGCGGTCGTATTCCTCGCGCGAGCGGGCGCGGAACGCGATCCTCACCGACACGTACCTGCCGTTGCTGGAATGCCGCCAGGTCACGTCCTCGTGCAGGACGTCGATGCCGGCGGCCAGCAGGTGCTGCGGCAGGTCGCTTTCCAGATGCTTGTCGGCCGGGCCCATCGCCGACAGCTCGAAGGTGCCGGGGAACTGGAAGCCGTGCTCGGGATTGTCGGAATGGATCGTGTTCATGGGCGCATTATGGGGACGCCGCCGGGCTTCCCCAACCCTGCGCGGAGCCGCCGCGCGCGGGCAGGACGGGGCTGGCTCAGCCCTGCCACCACATCAGCAGCTCGTGCCACAGGCGCTTGAAGAAGCCGCCCTCTTCCACGGCGCTCACCGCCACCAGCGGCGCCTGCGCCACCAGCTTGCCGTCCAGCGTCACCTTCACGGTGCCGATCTTCTGGCCCTTGGCGATCGGCGCGACCAGCGACTTCGGCAGGTCCATCGTGGCCTTCAGGCGGTCGTACTTGCCGCGCGCGGTGGTCACCAGCAGCGGCTGCGCCACGCCCACCTGGACCACGTTTTCCGCGCCCTTCCACACCTTCGGCGAAGCCAGCGCCTTGCCGGCCTCGTACAGGCGGTGGGTTTCGTGGAAGCGGAAGCCCCAGTTGAGCAGCGCCTGCGAATCCACCGCGCGCTGGTTCTCGCTGGTGTCGCCCATCACCACCGTGATCAGGCGCTGGTCGCCGCGCTGGGCCGAGGCCATCAGGCAGTAGCCGGCGCTGGAGGTGTGGCCGGTCTTGATGCCGTCCACCGAAGGGTCGCGCCACAGCAGCAGGTTGCGGTTGGGCTGGGTGATCGGGCCGACCGTGAATTCCTTGATCTTGTTGTACGAGTAGGCCTCGGGGAAGTCGCGGATCAGCGCGCGCCCGAGCAGGGCCAGGTCGTGCGCGGTGGTGATGTGGCCCTCGGCGGTCAGCCCGTGCGGGTTGACGAAGTGCGAGGCCTTCATGCCGATCTTCCTGGCGTAGGCGTTCATCAGCTGGGCGAACGCCTGCTCGCTGCCGGCGACGTGCTCGGCCAGGGCGATCGCGGCGTCGTTGCCGGACTGCACCACCATCCCCTTTTCCATCTGCTCCAGCGGCGCGGTCTTGTTGACCTCGAAACCGCTGTAGCTGCCGTCGGTGCCGGCGCCGCCGCTGCGCCAGGCGTGCTCGCTCATCATCACCGGGTCGGTCGGCTTGATCTTGCCGGCGGCCATCTCGGCGGCGATCACGTAGCTGGTCATCACCTTGGTGATGCTGGCCGGCTCCACCGGGGTGTCCACGTTCTCGCCGGCCAGCACCTGGCCGGTGGCGTAGTCCATCACCAGCCAGGCCTTGCTGACCTTGGGCGCCGGCGCATCCGGCACCGGCAGGTTGTCGCTCAGCGCGGCCGGGCGCGCGGGCGCCGGCGCCTGGGCGATGGCCAGGCCGGAACCGGCGGCCAGTGCGGCGGAAACGAGGACCACGGAAAACAGGAAACGCATCGATCAATACTCCTGAAGGTCGCGCAGGCGCGACGCAAAAAACATGCAGGCGGTCATTCTAGCGACAACCGGTGGGATGCCCGCCGCACCAAGCTGGCACGCCTGCGCTGCGGCAGGCGTCAGTTGCGGATGCGCTGCGGCTGTCCGAAGCCCAGACCGACGATGCGCGCCGCAAGTTCCGGCGTCGCCGCTTCGCTGACCGGGCCGATCCGCAGCCGCCAGACCTTCCTGCCGTTGATGTCGGCGTCCTGCAGCTGGGCCTGCGCGATCGCCGCGCCGCGCAGCAGCGACAGCGCCTGCTCGGCGTTGCGCTGGTTGCTGAAGCTGGCCACCTGCAGGGTGACGCCACCGGCAATCGGCGCGGCGGCCGGGGCGGGTGCCGCCGGCACCGCTGGCGCGGTGGCGGCTGCGGCCGGCACGACGGCGTCCGCCACCTGCGCGGCGCCTGCCGCGACCGGCCTCGGTTTGCCCGTGGCCACGCGGATCTGGCGGGCGCGCATCCACGCATCGAACTCGTCGGCGCTCATGGTGCGGCCGTCCTGGTGCATGTCGAAGCGATTGCCGTTGTCGGCCACCGGCTTCTGCTCGGGCAGCGCCTGCACCAGCCGGTCCATCGCCGACGCCGCGGCGGCGGGTGCGGCAGCCGCGGTCGCCGCGGTATCCGCCGACAGCGCCTCCACCCGCACCCGCGCGGTGCCGCGCTCGCGGTAGCCCAGCTTGACCGCGGCGGCGTAGCTGAGGTCGATGATCCGGCCCTTGTGGAACGGGCCGCGGTCGTTGACCCGCACCACCACCGACTTGCCGTTGTCGAGGTTGGTGACGCGGGCGAAGCTGGGCAGCGGCAGGCTCTTGTGGGCGGCGCTGAAGGCGTACATGTCGTACACCTCGCCGCTGGAGGTGCGGCGGCCGTGGAACTTCTTGCCGTAGTAGGACGCGCCGCCTTCCTCGGCGTAGCCTTCGTGGTCGTCCAGCACCCGGTATTTGGTGCCCAGCACCGCATAGTCGCGGTTGCCGGTGCGCGCGCGCGGCTCGTCGCGCACTTCCGGTTCCGGAATCAGGTCGACGTCGGGAATCTCGTCGGGCACGGAGTCGGCGACGCCCGGGCGGAACAGGCCACCGGCCACGTAGTCGCCGCGCTTGCTCGGATCCTCCTGCGCCGGCGCGTAGGGCGACACCCGGCGCGGGGTGGGCGCGATGCCGTCCGCGGGCGTGGCGTCGACCGGCCTGCCTGCCACCGCATCCGCCGGGGCGCCGCCACCGGTGGTGGCGCAGGCCGCCAGCGCCAGCGGCAGCAGCGCCACCAGCAGGCGCAGCGGCGTCATCATGCGCCGTCCACCTCGCGCCCGGCGATGGCCTGGGCGAGCTGGTACACCGCGGTCGCGTACAGCCGCGAGATGTTGTAGGTGGTGATGGCCTTGAAGTTGTCGTAGACGATCCAGTATTCGGGACCGGCCACGCCCTCCAGCGTGATCAGCGTCGCCGGCTGGCCGCCGTCCATGTGCAGCACGGCCACCGGGTCGGCGGCGCGGTAGCCCAGCGCGGCCAGCCCATCCACCCGCTGGTCCAGCGTGACCGTGTTGCCGGGGTTGACGAACTCCGCCGCCGCGGCATCGCGCACCGCGCGCTCCATGACCGGGCCGCCGCGCTGCCACTTGCCCTTCCGGGCGAAGTAGTTGGCCACCGAGGCGATCACGTCATCGAGGTCGTCGAACAGGTCGCGGCGGCCGTCGCCGTCGCCATCCACCGCGTACTGGCGATAGCTGGACGGCATGAACTGGCCCCAGCCCATCGCCCCGGCATAGCTGCCCTTGAGGGTGGTGATGTCCAGCCCCTCTTCCTTGCCCAGCGCGAACAGCTGCGCCAGCTCGTCGCGGAAGAAGGCCTCGCGCCGGTCCTCGTAGGCCACCCGCGCCGGGTCGCCGCTGCGCGGATAGGCGAACGCCAGGGTGTACAGCGCATCCACCACCGGCCAGCTCCCCTTGTTGCGGCCGTAGCTGGTTTCCACACCGAGGATCGCGGTCACGATTTCCTTCGGCACGCCGTATTGGTCCTCGGCGCGTTGCAGGGCGGCGCGGTTGGCCTCGAGGAAGGCGCGGCCGCCGTCGATGCGCGCAGGCTGGATGAAGATCGGCCGGTAGTCGCGCCAAGGCTTGGCTTCGGCCGGGCGCGACATCGCCTTGACGATGGCATCGCGGATCTGCGCGCCGGCCAGCACCGCTTCGATGTCGGCAGCAGGGATGTCGAACCGCTGCGCGGTCGTGCGCACGAACTCGGCGCGGGCGGCGTCGATGTCGCGCGGCGCTTCGGCCGGCGGCTGCGCGGCGGGGGGCGGCAGGGGTTCCGGTGCCAGCGTCGGCGTCCGGGGCGATGTCGCGCAGGCGGCAAGCGCAAGCGCGGCGAGGCTGGGCAGGATGCGTCGGATCATCGGCGCGGAGGGTAGCATGCGCCTCCGGCGAAATCGGAACGCCGCATTCAGATTTTCAGCCGGGGCACCGCGCTGCCGCAGCGGCGGCAGACGCCGCCGCAATGCGCCTCAGCGGTGCACCGGTCGCCGCGATTTCAGCGCCATCACCACGCCGAAGCCCAGCAGCAGGGTGGCCGCCGATGTGCCGCCGTAGCTCAGCAGCGGCATCGGCACGCCCACCACCGGCAGCAGCCCGGAAATCATCGCGCCGTTGACCAGCACGTAGACGAACAGTGACAGGCCGATGGCGCCGGCCAGCAGGCGCGCGTAGCCGTCGCGCGAGTCGGCGGCGATCCACAGGCAGCGCGCCACCACGAACAGATACAGCGACAGCGTCAATGCCACCCCGATCCAGCCGAAGTCCTCGGCCAGCACCGAGAACGCGAAATCGGTGGTGTGTTCGGGCAGGTAGTTGAGGTGCGACTGGGTGCCCTGGCCCCAGCCCTTGCCGGTAACGCCGCCGCCGCCGATCGCGATCTGCGACTGCAGGATGTTCCAGCCCGCGCCCATCGGGTCGTTCTCGGGGTTGCGGAAGGTCAGGATGCGGTCCTGCTGGTAGGGGCGCAGGAAGCCGAACCATTCGATCGGCGCGAACATCGCCAGTGCGAAGCCGGTGCCGCCGATCACCGCGGCGGCGCCCCACCACCACCACGAGGTGCCAGCCAGGAACAGCACGAACACGCCGGCAGCCAGCACCAGCGCCGCGGTGCCCAGGTCGTGCTGGAGCAGGGTCAGCCCCACCGGCATCGCGATGATCGCCACGCCGGCCAGCAGGACCCCGAAGCGCGGCGGCAGGCGGTGGCGGTCGAAATGCCAGGCCAGCATCATCGGCAGGGTCAGCTTGGCCAGCTCCGATGGCTGGAAGTTGAAGAAACCGAGGTTGATCCAGTGGTTGCCGTACTTGCCGCTGCCGATGAACAGCACCAGCACCAGCGGCACCAGCGACAGCACGAAGATCGCCGGGGTCGCCTGCTTGAGCAGGTGCGCCGGCAGCCGCGAGGCGACCCACAGCGCGCCCAGGCCGACGCAGTAGAAGGCGCCCTGCATCGCCACCCCGCGCAGGGATTCGTTGCCGGCGCTGAACTGGGTGACCAGGCCGATCCCCATCAGCGCCAGCAGCGCCGCCAGCAGCGGCAGGTCGAGCGTGCGCACGAAGCGCAGCAGCAGGTCCAGCAGGATCCGCAACAGGCCCTTCATCGCGCCTCCCCCCCCGACGCAGGCGCGACCGGCACCGCGTCCGGGCTGCCGCGCACATCAGAGAAATCCGGCAGGGCGGACCGGGCGGCGACGCCGACGGTCGCGGCGGCGGGCAACGGCTGCCTGCCCAGCAGCCAGGCGTCGAACACCTTGCGCGCGATCGGCGCGGCACTGGACGCGCCGAAGCCGCCGCCCTCGACCGCCACCGCGACCACGATGCTCGGGCTTTCGACCGGCGCGTAGCCGATGTAGAGCGCGCGATGGCGTTTCCACAGCGGCAACGACCGCGGATCGACCGCGCGCGCGCCGCGATTGACGACCTGCGCGGTGCCGGTCTTGCCGGCGGAACGATACGGCGCGCCGCGGAACACGCTGGCCGCGGTGCCGTGGGTGGTGGTCAGCGCCATGCCTTCCTGCACCACGCGCAGATGCCCGGCATCCTCGCTGATCCGCGACGGTGCCGGCTGCGGGATCGCGTGCCAGGCCGCATCGAAGCGCGCGCGCTGTTGCGCCGCCAGGTGCGGCCGGCGCAACCGGCCGTCGTCGGCAATTGCCGCCGTGCCGCGCGCGAGCTGCAGCGGCGTAACCTTCCACAAGCCCTGGCCGATGGAGGCGTTGACCATATCGCCGGGATACCAGCGGTCCTTCGCGTACTGCCGTTTCGATGCCGGCGACGGCACGATGCCGGCGATTTCGCCGGACAGGTCGATGCCGGTGGGCTGGCCGAAGCCGTACTTCGCCATGTATTCGCCATAGCGTTTCTCGCCCAGGTCCATCGCGAGCCTGTAGTAGTAGGTGTTGACCGATTCGTAGATCGCCTTGCGGGCATCGGTCCAGCCATGGACGCCATCCAGCCAGCCGCGGCCGCTCATTCCCGGCAGGCGGAACACGCCGGTGGACAGGACCTTGTCCTCGGGCCTGCGCAGCCCGCTGTCCAGCCCGGCCAGCGTGGTCAGCGGCTTGATCGTCGAGCCGGGCGCCACGCCGCCCAGGACCAGGCGGTTGAACTGCGGCCGCGAGGGGTTGTCGTTCAGCGCCCGGTAGTCGGCGTGGCTGATGCCGTTGACGAACAGGTTGGTGTCGTAGGACGGCAGGCTGACCATCGCCAGGATCTCGCCGGTGCGCGGGTCCAGCGCCACCGCGGTACCTTCCAGTTCGCCGAACGCATCCACCATCGCCTGCTGCAGCTCGACGTCGATCGACAGCTTGAGGTCGGTGCCGGGCACCGCTGGCACGGTGTCCAGCGCGCGCACGGTGCGACCGGCGACGTTGGTTTCCAGCCGCCGGTAACCGGGGCGGCCGCGCAGCTGCGCCTCGTAGTAGCGCTCCAGCCCGGTCTTGCCGGCGTGGGTGTAGGCGCCGCCGGCGTCACCCAGCGCGGCCAGGTCCTTGTCGTCGATGCGGCCGACGTAGCCGACCACGTGCGCGAACAGGTCGCCATAGGGATAGACGCGACCGAGGTAGGGCACCAGCTCCACCCCGGGGAAGCGCCAGCGGTCCACCGCGAACTTCGCCACTTCCTCGTCCGGCACGCGCAGCTTGAGCGTGACCGGCTTGAACGGCCGCGCCGCCTTGTACTCGCGCAGGAACTGCGCCTTCTGTTCGTCGTCGAGGGCGATCACGCCGTCCAGGCTGGCCAGCAGCTTCGCACCGTCGCCGGCCCGCTCCGGCACCGCCTCCAGCCGCCACGCCGCGACGTTGTCGGCCAGGATCCGGCCCTTGCGGTCGTAAATCAGGCCGCGCGCGGGCGCTACCGGCACCAGCCGCAGCCGGTTGGCCTCGGAACGGGTCGCGAACTCGTCGTGGCGCAGCACCTGCAGCCGGAAATACCAGCCGGCCAGCCCGCCCAGCCCGGCCAACGCCACCAGGAAGCCGGCCAGCGCGCGGCGGCGGAACAGCGCGGCTTCGGCGGCATGGTCCTTGATCTGGCGGGCGCGGCGCATCATCGCTCAGCCGGGCCGGCGCAGCCGCAGGAAGTCGAGCAGCAGGTGCAGCGGCGGCCACAGCAGCATCCCGGCCAGCGGTGCCGCCCAGTACAGCCACGGCAGCTGCGGCACCCCCGTCAACAGGTGCAGGCCGGCGCTGATGACGCGGTCGTTGAGCAGCAGCACGCCGATGGTCAGCGCCTGCTGCGAGACCGGGAAGAACCGCAACCGCGCGCGGAAGCGCTCGAGGATGAAGGCCAGCACCACCAGCCGCAAGGACTGTTCGCCCAACAGCCCGCCGAACGCGAGATCGGCCAGCAGGCCCAGCGCGAACGCCGTGCCCAGGCCCACCCGTTCCGGGGTTTCCAGCAGCCAGTACGCCAGCACCAGCGCCAGCCAGTACGGCCGCAGCGCCTGCAGCACGCCCGGCAGCGGCACCAGCCCCAGCAGCAGCGCCGCCAGCAGGCTGACCGGCAGCACCCAGCCGTTGCGCGCGCGGCTCATCGGGCGGGCTCCGGGCCCACCGCGGCAGGCGCCGACGGGGTTGGCGCAGGCGCCGCAGCGGGCGCCGACGGCCGGATCGAGGCCGGTGCCGCGGCGGCAGCCTCCGTCCCCGCGGCGCTTGCGGCGGCGGCGGGCACGGGACGGTAACCACGCAGCAGCAGCACGTCGCGGCCGCGATCGAGCTGGGCGGCAGGCTTCACCTCCGCCTCGAGGAAGGCGCGGGTATCGTCGGCGCGCAGCGCGCCCACGCGGCCCACCGCGAAGCCCGGCGGGAAGCGGTCGCCCAGGCCGGAGGTCAGCAGCTCGTCGCCTTCGCGCACGTCGGCCGACAGCGGGATGTCGGTCAGTTGCAGCGCGTCGCGGCGGCCGGCGCCGTAGACCACCAGGCGCACGCCGCTGCGCGCCACCATCACCGGCACCGCGTGGTCCGGATCGGTCAGCAGCAGCACGGTGGCGGTAGTGGGGGTGGTGGCGATGACCTGGCCCATCAGGCCGCCGGCGTCGATCACCGGCTGCCCGACCCGCACGCCGCTGCCGCTGCCGGCGTCGAGCAGCAGCCGCTGGCGGGTGGGATCCAGGTCGACATCGAGCACCCCCGCCAGCTGGACATCCAGCCGGCCGCGCTCGGCGCTGTCCAGCAGGCCGCGCAGGCGCGCGTTCTCCGCCGCCGCGGTGCGCAGGCGCGCGTTGCGGGCGGCGGTCAGCAGCAGCGCTTCGCGCAGGCGCGCGTTGTCGCTGGCCAGCTGGGCCCGGGTGACCGCGTTCTCGCGCAGGCTGGTGCCGGCCCGCGACGGCAGTCCGGCCAGCCACCACAGCGGCTGCATCGCCGCTTCGGCCCGCACCCGCACCGCATGCAGCCAGCCGCCGCGATAGTCCAGCACCATCAGCGCCCCGGCCAGCACCAGGAACGCCAGCAACCGCAGCACGCCGGCGATTTCGCCGGGGCGGGAAGCGGAAGGACCGGCGTAGGACGGCACGTCAGTGGGTCAGCGTGTGCTGTTCAGGAGAGGGGATATCGGGCAAGGCTTCCGCACGGCCCGCAGAAAGCCTGCGCAAACGGCGGCGCCGCTTGCGTAGCGTAGCGTAGCGAAAACGCGGCGTCGGAGCCGGCCTGCAGGCCGGGCTCCGGACGAAGGCGCCTCATTCCGGCGCGAAGAACTCGTTGCCGTGCATGTCCACCAGCTCCAGCGCGCGGCCGCCGCCGCGCGCCACGCAGGTCAGCGGATCGTCGGCCACCTGCACGTGCAGGCCGGTTTCCTCGGAGATCAGGCGGTCCAGGTCGCGCAGCAGCGAGCCGCCGCCGGTCAGCACGATGCCGCGTTCGGCGACGTCGGCGGACAGCTCCGGCGGGGTCTGCTCCAGCGCCTGGCGGATGCCGGCGACGATGCCCTGCAGCGGCTCGCGCAGCGCGTCCAGCACCTCGGTGGAATTGATGGTGATCATCTTCGGCACGCCTTCGGCCAGGTGGCGGCCGGAGATCTCGGTCTCGCGCACCTCGTCGCTGGGATAGGCGCTGCCGATCTCCACCTTGATCCGCTCGGCGGTGGCGTCGCCGATCAGCATGCCGTGGTGGCGGCGCACGTAGTTGATGATCGACTCGTCGAAGCGGTCGCCGCCGATCCGCACCGACTGCGAATAGACGATGCCGTTCAGCGCGATCACCGCCACTTCGGTGGTGCCGCCACCGATGTCGACCACCATCGAGCCGCGCGCCTCGGTCACCGGCATGCCGGCGCCGATCGCCGCCGCCATCGGTTCCTCGATCAGGTAGACCTCGCGGGCGCCGGCCTCCTCGGCCGATTCCTTGATCGCGCGGCGCTCGACCTGGGTCGAACCGGCCGGCACGCACACCAGCACGCGCGGGCTGGGGCGCAGGAAGCGGCTCTTGTGCACCTTGCGGATGAAGTGCTTGAGCATTTCCTCGGTGTAGGTGAAGTCGGCGATCACGCCGTCCTTCATCGGCCGCACCGTGCTCATGTGGCCGGGAGTGCGGCCCAGCATCTGCTTGGCCTCGCTGCCGACCGCCGCCACCGCGCGGGCGCCGCCGCCGCGGTCCTGGCGCACCGCCACCACCGAGGGTTCATTGAGAACGATGCCCTGGCCGCGCACGTAGATCAGCGTGTTGGCGGTGCCGAGGTCGATGGAGAGGTCGCTGGAGAAGTAGCGGCCGAGGAACTTGAACATGCGGAGGGCTGCCGGAAAGGGGGATCGCCGCGCGGGGGAACGCGGAAGGGGGACGGGCGCCGCGGTCGGCCTTGACCGCCGGGGGCGGTTAGCCTAGCAACGCCCCCCGCCGCCGGCAAGGAAATCCCGGCGCGCGCCGGTTCACCTGCGCTGCCAAGCGGCCGGAGGGGCAGGTATCATGGGTGGCGTTGCGTCCGCTTTCCAGAGACTTCGATGGCTGCCCTGATCTGTGGTTCCTTGGCCTACGACACCATCATGGTGTTCCCCGACCAGTTCAAGAACCACATCCTGCCGGACAAGGTGCACATCCTGAACGTGTCGTTCCTGGTGCCGCGGATGCGCCGCGAGTTCGGCGGCTGCGCCGGCAACATCGCCTACAACCTCAAGCTGCTGGGCGGCGACCCGATCCCGATGGCCACCGTCGGCGCCGACTTCGGCCCGTACCGGGAATGGTTCGACGAGCAGGGCATCACCCTGGACCACGTCAAGGTGATCGACGAGCTGTTCACCCCGCAGGCGTTCATCACCACCGACCACGACAACAACCAGATCACCGCCTTCCATCCGGGCGCGATGATGCGAAGCTACGAGAACCACGTGAAGGACGTGCCGGGCGTGACCATCGGCATCGTCAGCCCGGACGGCTACGAGGGCATGCTGCAGAACGCCAGGGAATTCCACGACGCCGGCATCCCCTTCATCTTCGATCCCGGCCAGGCCATGCCGCTGTTCAACGGCGAGGAGCTGCGCCACTTCATCGAACTGGCCGACTACGTCACCGTCAACGACTACGAGTCCAACCTGCTGCAGGAGCGCACCGGCTGGGACGAAAGGACGATCGCGGGCAAGGTCAAGGCCTACATCACCACCCGCGGGCCGCAGGGCGCCGAGATCCACGAAGGCGGCACCACCCACCGCATCCCGCCGGCACACGAGCGCCGCGTCACCGATCCCACCGGCTGCGGCGACGCGTTCCGCGCCGGGCTGATCTTCGGCATCGAGAAGGGCTACGACTGGATGACCATCGGCCGCATGGGCAACCTGATGGGCGCGCTCAAGGTGGAGCACCCCGGCACCCAGAACCAGCGCTTCGACTACGACGAGTTCGCCGAGCAGTTCCGCCAGCAGTTCGGCTACGCGCTGGGCTGATCGGTCGCGGCGGCGGGGTATTCCGCCGCTGCACGCTCCAGCCACGCCGGCAGCTCGCGCCGGCGCACCCCCTGCACCTTCGCCTGCCGCAGCCGGGCCAGCATCCACGCGCGCCGGTCGGCATCCGCCCCAGCGAAAGACAGCGCCAGGTCGCGGTCCATCCAGCGCCGCACCAGCAGGAACAGGACCACGTGCAGGGCCAGCGCCAGCGCGCTGACCAGCGCAATGACGGCGATGTCGAAGGCCACCGGCTCAGTTCCACTTCGGCAGCTTCGCCGGCGCCAAGCCGCCGACCTCGAACTCGGCAGTGCGCCTGCCGACGGCCTTGGTCGGGAATTCGATCGACAGGTGGCCGGCCGATTTCGCCAGTTTCCACAGCGCCTTGTGGTCTTCGATGAACATGGCGATGGCTTCGTCGGTCTTCGGCCGCGAGCCCGGCAGCGTGTGGGTCTTGCCGTCGGCGACGACCTTCAGCCTGCAGCCGCCGTAGCAGTCGAAGTCGCCGGCCTCCAGCACCAGGTAGGCGCTGCGGCCCCATTCCGGGTGGTCGCGGAAGATCAGCCGCACCGGGTGCGCGCCGCCGCCATCGGTGTCCACCGGCTCCTGCGAATAGATCGACGCCGACAGCTGGTGGCCGTCCTTGCCGACCGGCTCGTCGCCGTAGCTCCACAGCGCCGCCAGCCGCTGCTGCAGCACCTCGGCTTCCGCCTTGGCGCGGATCTCGTCCAGCTGCGGCTTCACACGCGCCGCCGCCTGGCTGGTGGGGTGGTCGATCTGCAGGACGTCGCCGTAGCCCTTCGCCAACCGCCAGTTCTGCGCCGCCACCGCATCCTCGAACTGTTTCTCCATCGCCTCGGCGACCTGTTCCTTCGCCGCGGCCTGCGCGGCGGCGGCCTGTGCAGCGGCCTGGGGATCCTCGCGCTTGCAGGCAACGAGCAGCAGGGCGGCGGCGATTGCGAGGGTGGCGATCTTCATCATGGCGGACATCCCCGACGGGAACGGAAGCGATGGCGCGAGCTTAATGGCCCGGACCGCCGTTGTGCGCATCGATCCAGCCGGACACCGCCGCCGCCACCTCGCGCGGACGCTCCATCAGCGACATGTGGCCGCAGCCGTCCAGCAACACCCGGCGCGCCTGCGGAATGCGCGCGGCGTACAGGTCCAGCGCGCTGGGATCGATCACCGCATCCTGCCGGCACCACAGCAGCAGCGCCGGCTGGAGGATGCGTGAAGCTTCCTCGCCCGGCAGCAGGCTGTCGGCGCCGCGTCCGATGCGGTCCAGCACGCCCTGTTCGAACGCCGCATCGCCGCGGCGGCGGGCGATCAGTGCCGCCGACGCCGGCCAAGGGATCCACGGCTTGGCGGCATCGTCGTGGAAGACGGTATCGAGGTAGCGCTGCAGGCTGGCCGCATCCTCCACCGCGAACGGGTTGTGGCCGGCCAGCACGGCAACGCCGAAGCGGTTGTCCTTGAAGCGCACGCCGGCGGCGTTGAGCAAACCGACTTGCGCCACCGCCTGCGGGTGCCGCGCGGCCACCAGGGCGGCGATGCCGCCGCCCATCGAATGCCCCAGCAACACCACCGGTCGATCGGGCGATGCCACCCGCAGGAACGCCGCCACGTTTTCCGCCTGTTCCGGGAAACCGTAGGCGACGCCCGGCTTGCGCTGCGAGGCGCCCCAGCCCGGCAGGTCGGGAATCAACAGGCGATAGCGTCCGCCGAACGCGCGCGCCAGCGGGTACCAGTTCTCCTTGCTGCCGGTGTAGCCGTGCAGCATGACGAGGGTCGGCGCGGCGGGATCGTCGGCTTCGCGGTAGGCATACGCCCAGCGGTGGCCGGCGGCTTCAAGCGTGCCCGCAGACAACCCCGCGGCAACGCGCTGCCGCGCGAATTCCGCGCGCACCAGCAGGTAGGGGTCGCGCCACAGGGTGACCGCCGCGGCCAGCACGGCGATCAGCAACAGTGACAGCGCGAGCGCTTTCGCCATCGCCTGCGCGGGCGCGCACCGGCCACAGCGGCCGGCGCGCGCGACCGCTTACTTCGCCGGCGGTTCGGCCGGTGCGGCTGGTGCAGTCGGCGCGGCCGGCGCCTTGGCCTTGGCTTCGGCGATGATCGCCTCCACCGAGCCGGCGGTGATCGGGTGGGTGGCCGGCTTGGCCTTGGCGAATGCCTGTTCGGCGAACGCCAGCCCGTCCGGGGTTGCCACCAGCGCCTTGTAGACCGGCAGGATCAGCTTGCGGCGGCCGACCCGCTCCAGGAACTTGCCCATCTCCTCGCGCGCGGCGGCATAGCCGCTGCGTTCGGCCAGCGGATACCAGCGCATCGCGATCTCGCCGTTGGGCGTGCCGGTGAAGTGGTAGGCCTCGTCCAGCTGCTGCAGCTGTTCCGGCTTCAGCGACGCCGGCATGCCTTCGAGGAAATGCACCCACTCCTGCGTGCCCCAGGCCCCGGTGATCGACTTGTCCGGCAGCTTGGCGCTGCCCTGCCAGGCGATGCGCGCGGCATTGACGGTACTGAACTTGCCCGACTCCACCTGCGGCGCGTTGCCGGGGATGCCCGGCTCATACAGCCACTGGTCGACTTCCTCCATCGTCACCACGTTCGGGTGCTTGTCGATCAGGTTGGCCTTCAGGTAATCGCGGAACTGGCTGGTGGTGATGCTCTGGAAGGCGAAGTGGTCGAAGTAGCCCTTCAGCCACGGATCGAACACCGCACGGCCGAAGCGCTTCTCCAGGAACTGCAGGAACCACGCGCCCTTGGTGTAGACGGTGGCGCTGGACTGGTCGTCCGGGTCGGCCAGCGTGCCCGGCTTCAGCGACAGCCGCTGCAGCTTGGGGTCGAGGGTCTTGAACTCGCCCTTCAGCTCGTCGCGGTCGATCACCTCCTCCATCGCCGCCATGTCGCGGCCGTACAGCGCCTCGGTGATCCGGCTCTGCACGTAGGTGGTGGTGCCCTCGTTGAGCCAGCTGTCCTTGTCGGTGGCGAAGGTGACCAGGTTGCCGGACCAGCTGTGCGCCAGCTCATGCGCGATCAGCGAGACCAGCGACTTGTCGCCGACGATCACGGTGGGGGTGGCGAAGGTCAGGCGCGGGTTCTCCATGCCGCCGTAGGGGAAGCTGGGCGGCAGCACCAGCAGGTCGTAGCGGCCCCAGCGGTACGGGCCGTACAGGCCTTCGGCGGCATCGATCATCTTCTCGGTGTCGTCGAACTCGGCCACCGCCTTGTCCACCATCGCCGGCTCGGCCCACACGCCGCTGCGTTCGCCGATCGGCTTGAACACCAGGTCGCCGGCGGCGATGGCGAGCAGGTAGGACGGGATCTTCTGCGGCATCTTGAAGCTGTAATCGCCATCGCGCGCCGCCTTCGGGTCGTTGTCGGCGCTCATCAGCACCATCACGTCGGCCGGCGACTTCACGTGGGCGCTATAGGTGAAGCGGATCTGCGGGGTGTCCTGCAGCGGCACCCACGAACGCGCGTGGATCTGCTGCGACTGGCTGAACATGAACGGGGTCTGCTTGCCCTCGGTCATCGACGGCGCCAGCCACTGCAGGCCGGAGGCCTCGGGCGAGGTGGCGTAGGTGACGCGCACCTTGGCCGGGCGGTTCGGGGTTTCGATGGTCAGCGCGCTGCCCAGCACCTTGTCCTTGTCCGACAGCGCGAACTTCAGCGGCTCCCACTTGCCGTCGGCAGTCTGCCCTTCGGCCTTGTCGATGGCCAGGTCGCGGGTGTCCAGCACCAGCTGGGTCGCGGACTTGTCCACCCAGTCCAGCGCGTAGGTGGCGGTGCCGCCGATGGTCCTGCTGTCGAAGTCGATGGCCAGGTCCAGCGCCAGATCGGTGGTGCGGACCTGGTCGGGCTGGGCGTAGGAATGCTCGTCCACGATCTTCTCCGCTGCAGCGGCCGGTGCGGCCGGCGCGGCAGCGGCGGGCGCGGGGTTCTGGTTGCGCTGGCAGCCGGTGGCGACCAGGCCCAGCGCGGCGGCGATGGAAACAGAAAGAAGCAGCTGACGCATGATCACGACCCGGTAGCGGAAAAACCCGAGTTTATCGCCGCCGCCAGGCATCCGTCGCATGCCTGGCCCCGCTGCGGCGCGGATGGACCACACTGCGCGCCCGCCACCGATCGCCATCCCTGCCATCAGTCATGGCAACCGTGGCCTTTGGTGCGGCATCCCAGTGTCATCGACGATCCGCGATGGAGAGCCCGCTTGAAGCCGTTTGCCCTGAAGCCGCACGCCCTGGCCACCGCCCTGCTGCTGTGCGCCCCGTTCGCCGGCGCCCATGCCGCCACCCCGCCTGCCGCGGACGACGCCGGTGCCGTGTCGCGTTCGCCGTTCGTGCCCGGCGGCCGCATCCCGCTGCTGCGCGGCGACATCAGCATCGACGGCAACCCGGACGAGGCGGCGTGGGGGGAGGCGCTGGTGCAGGAGATCGCCTTCGACATCCAGCCCGGCGACAACACCCCCGCGCCGGTGAAGACCACGGTGCGGATGGGCTATACCGCCGATGCGCTGTACCTGGCCTTCCACGCGAAGGACCCCGACCCGTCGCGCATCCGCGCCCACCTGCGCGACCGCGACGCCGCGTTCAACGACGACTGGGTGGGCGTGTTCCTCGACACCTTCAACGACCACCGCCGCGGCTACGAATTGATCGTCAACCCGCTGGGCGTGCAGGCCGACCTGATCCGCGACGAAACCAACAGCAACAACCAGGAGGATCCCAGCTGGGACGGGCTGTGGGCCAGCGCCGGCCGGCTGACCGACGACGGCTACGAAGTCGAGGTGCGCATCCCGTTTTCCACCCTGCGCTTCCCGGCTGCCGGCGGCCAGCAACGCTGGGGCATCTCGCTGTTCCGCAACTGGCCGCGCGACAAGCGCCACCAGCTGGCCAGCCACCAGGTGCCGCGCGAATCCAATTGCTTCCAGTGCCAGTGGGGCAAGTACGACGGCCTGGCCGGTGCGCAGCAGGGCCGCAATCTGGAGATCGTGCCGACCCTGACCGTGGGCACCACGCAGGACCGCGACCACGCCGGCGAACGCTGGCGCAGCGGCGACACCAGCATCGAGCCCGGCGTGGACGTGAGCTGGGCGCCGTCGCCGGCGATGACCCTCAACGCCACCCTCAACCCGGACTTCTCGCAGGTCGAGACCGACCAGCTGCAGCTCGCCTTCAACGACAGCTTCGCGCTGTTCTACCAGGAGAAGCGGCCGTTCTTCCTGGAGGGCGCGGACTACTTCACCAGCCAGTTCGACGTGCTCTATACGCGCCAGATCGCCGACCCCGATTTCGGCCTGCGCGTCACCGGCCGCACCGGCAGCGGCGCCTACGGCGCGATCGTGGCACGCGACGCCACCACCCTGCTGCTGGTGCCGGGCGTGCTGGGTTCCGGCTTCGAGCAGCTGGACCAGAAAGCCAACGTGGCGGTGGGCCGCTACCGCTATGACTTCAACACCCACTTCAGCGTCGGTGCGATAGGCACCTTCCGCCAGGGCGACGATTACAGCAACAACGTGGCCGGCGTCGACGCGCGCTGGCAGCAGGGCAGCCACACCGCCACCGCGCAGTTCCTGCACAGCCAGTCGGAGTATCCGGCCGACATCGTCGACGGCTACCGCGACGAGCTGGGCGGCGACGCCACCCCGTCCGGCAACGCCTGGCGCGCCGCGTATTCCTTCGGCAACCGCAACTGGAGCTTCGACGCCTGGCATATGGACATCGATCCCGGCTTCCGCGCCGACCTCGGCTTCATGGGCCAGGTGGGCTACGACAAGTCGCTGGTCGGCGCTGGCCACAGCTGGTTCCGCGACGGCCAGGCGTTCAACCGCATCAATGCCTATGTGGATTTCGACATCACCCACCGCTTCGACGGCCAGCTGCTGGAGCGCGAGCTGGAAGCGCAGGTCAACGCGCAGGGCCCGATGCAGAGCAGCCTGCGCCTGCACGGCCTGACCCGGGCGCGCTACTGGGAAGGCCAGCTGTTCGACGAGCACTACGTGGACGTCAACGCCAGCGTTCGCCCCAACGGCAAGCTGCAGCTGGGCGCCTATGTGCAGGTCGGGCAGATGCTCGACCTGGCCGCGGACCGCACCGGCCGGCGCACGATGGTCGAGCTGTCGGGCAATCTCAACGTCGGCCGCGGCGTCGCGCTGGACATGGACCTGGTCCACCAGCGCATGCGCCGCGACGGCGGCACCGCGTTCACCGCCTGCGTGCTCAATGCCGGCGGCAGCTGGCAGTTCGATCCGCGCCAGCGGCTGCGCATCACCGTGCAGGGCAGCAAGGTGGATCGCAACCAGGCGCTCTATGCGGACGCGGTCAACGAAAGCGCCCGCGACTGGGCCGCGCAGCTGGTCTATTCCTACAAGCTCAACCCGCGCACCGCGGTGTACGCGGGCGCCTCCTACGGCGCGTTCATGGACGACGACCACCGCGAACTGTTCGGCAACACCCGCAGCGTGTTCGTGAAGCTGAGCTACGGCTGGCAGCCGTAACGCCCGGCGGACGCCCCCCTGCAGGAGCGCACCGCAGGGGCGCGAACGCTTTTGCGGGAACACGCAAAGAGCATCGCGCCCCTGCGGTGCGCTTGTGTCTTGTCTTTGCCCTAGTGTTGCCAGTGAGAGCGGAGTGCGGGA
>NZ_JAXOFT010000015.1:0-48933 GCF_036409385.1 Thermomonas sp. LB-4
CTTCTTCCTCAAGATCCGCGCCGCATTCCCCGGAGTTGGGAGATGAACCTTTTTTCTTGGGCGGCATCCGCCGCCCCGATGTGCCGCCGCCGGTGCGGAGCGGGTGGTGGCGCTAGACTGTCGCCGGTCATCCGCTTCGGCAGCAGGCATGCGCAGTTTCGACGATTCCCACGGGCAGCACTGGCAGGCGGCGCTGCTGGACGGGTCCTACGGCAACGTCATGCTGGTCTTCAGCCCGATGCAGTCGGGCATGATCCGGCGGCGTCCGCTGCAGGTATCGACCATGGCCGAAGCCATGGCCATGCTGGCTGCGATGGACGATGACGGCCTGCGGGCGATGCTGCTGGAGGCCGATCCCTGGGAGCCGGGCGTGGACGGCTTCTGAGAACTCAGCCCGACGTCGCCTGCGCGGCGGCTCCCGCGCGTGTTTGCTGTCGCGCCGCCCGCCGCCAATCGCGCAAGCCCTTGGCGGCAAGCCCCACGAAGCCGATATAGAGCACGGCGGTGACGAACAGCTGCTTGTTCACGAACATGCCGATGTAGACCACGTCCACCGCGATCCACATCCACCACGCCGCGACGTGGCGTCGGTTCTGCCAGAACTGCCCGACCAGGCTGAACGCGGTGAGCATGGCGTCCAGCCAGGGCAGGGAGGCGTTGGTGTAGGTGTGCATGGTGTAGCCCAGCGCCAGCCCGCCGGCCAACCCCGCCAGCAGGTGGATGCCGGCCGAGCGCCCGGCAAGGGGCGCCACCAGAACGTGGCCAGTGGCGTCGAGGTTTCGCAGCCAGCGCAGCCAGCCCGCCACCAGCATCACCACCCAGAAGCACTGCAGCAGCACCTCCGAATACAGCCGCGCGCCGGCGTACACCCAGATGTAGACCGAAACCGACAGCAACCCGACCGGGAAGCACCAGGGGCTGCGCCGCGTGGTCAGCCACACGGCGCTGGCGCTGAGCACCGCCGCGGCGGTTTCGTGGAAGGTGATCACAGGCCCACGCGAACCGTCAGCCGCGCCAGCCGCGGCGCGCCCGGGAACAGGTAGTTGTCGCCCAGCGAGCTGCCCGTGTCGCGCCAGTAGCGGCGGTTGAACAGGTTGTCGATGCCCAGCTGCACCACGAACGCGCGCTCGCGCAGCTGCCCGCGGTAGCGCAGTCCGGCGTCGAACACGTCGTAGGCGGGCACTTCCACCGCGCCGTCCGGGGTGGCCGGGTTGGCCGCGGCGTGACGCCAGCCGGCCAGCAGCGCGAGCTGCGGCATCGCCGGGAGCGCGTAGTCGAGGTGCAGGCTGGCGCGCATCCGCGGCACGTTGACCACCTGCTGGCCGTCGAATGCGGCGTTGCCGGTGTCCTGCGCGTGCGCGCGCAGCAGCGCCACGCTGGCATTGACGCCCAGTGCCTCGGTCAGGCGGCCGTTGGCCGACAGCTCCAGCCCGTCGTGCACCTCCTCGCCGCGCTCGACGAAGGTGAAGCCGGCGGCCGATGCGTCCGGTTGCGCGTACTGATAGGGCTGGCGGATGCGGAACAGGCTGGCGTCCACGTCCAGCCGGTCGTTCCAGCGGTACTTCACGCCGGTTTCCAGCTGGCGGGTGATCCGCGGCGCCAGCATCGCGCCGTCGTTGCTGGTCCAGTAGGGGGCTTCCTTGCCCAGCGACAGTCCCTTGCTGAAACTGGCGTAGACGCGCGTCGCCGCGTCCGGCTGCCACAGCAGCGCGGCCTGCGGCAGTGTTTCGGACAGCCGGGTCTCGCGCTCGATCGCGCCGGCCTTGTTGCGGGCGCGTTCGTGCAGGCGCACCAGCTGCGCGCCCAGCAGCAGCTGCCAGCGGTCGCCCAGATCAAGGCGGTCCATCGCGAAGCCGCTGCGCTGCCAGCTGTCGAGGCGGCGCACCTTGGGGCCGATCTGTTCCGGCGAAGGCGCGAAGGCGGGCGGATCGCCATCGGCGATGTTCCAGCTGCCCACGTATTCGTTGACGTTGCGATGGCGGTCGATGCTGCGGTGGAAGGCGCTTGCGCCGAAGGTGAGCGCATGCGCCACGCCGCCGGTCTGGAAGCGGCCCTCCAGGCTGGCGCGGGCGTTGTCGCCCACGCGGGTGTCGTCCGGGTTGCGGTAGTCGTAGATGTCGTAGCTGCCGTCCGGCGCGAAGTACCAGGGCGGGCTGCCGCTCCAGCAGGCATCCACGTACCAGCAGCCGTAGGCGAAGGCCACGTTGTCGTCGATCACGCTGCGGCTGCGGCCGGCGGCCACGCGCAGCGTCCAGTCCTCGCCCAGGGCGTGGCGCAGGCGCGCGCTGGTGTTGCTGGCGCGGATCGACACCGGCTGCTGCCACGGCTGGTAGCCCAGCATCAGGCTGGGATCCGGGTCCTGCGGCAGCGCCACGCCGCCCAGCAGCTGGTAGCCCGAGACCGAGCGCTGCGCGCTGGTCTGGTAATTGCCGTCCAGCTCCAGCGTGGTGCCCGCCGCGATCTTCCAGTCCGCGGCCAGCGCGTAGAAATTGCGCCGGCCGTCGGCGTGGCGGACGTGCGACTGCATGTCCTCCCACGCCACGTTGGCGCGCAGGCCAAAGCCGGGGGTGAGCCAGCCGCCCACGTCCACGGCCACGTAGCGTGAGCCGCGCGAGTCGGTGCCCAGCGCCAGGTCGCGCACCTCGGCGGGGCGCTTGCTGACGAAGTTCACCACGCCGCCGGGTTCCATCACGCCCGCGGTCACACCCGCCAGGCCCTTCAGCACTTCGACCTGCTGCTTGTCTTCCAGCGCGATCGCCTGCTCGCCGGTCATGGCCAGGTTGTTGGCGCGGTAGCCGGTGCCGGCGTCCAGCGCGAAGCCGCGGATGGCGATGTTCTGGTAGTAACCGACCGGCGCGTAGTTGTCGCCCAGCGAGGCGTCTTCCCGCGCCAGTTCGCTCAGGGTGCGCACCTGGCGGTCGTCGAGCTGCTGGCGCCCGACCACACGGACCGCGGCAGGCGTGTCGCGCGGCGTGGCGGTGCCCCAACCATCGATGCCGGCGTCGCGCGGCTTGTCGTCTCCATCGGTGGTGGCGCGAACCGGCGCGAGGCGGGTGATCTTCGACTGGCCGTCGGCCTCGTCGGCCGGCGCGGCGGTGGCCAACAACGGCAGCAGGGCGAGCAGCAGGGGGGCGGTGCGCAGGGATTTCATCGTCGTCGTCTCAGGGGGGAGAGCGAAGCGACGGCGAACAGCCGTCCGCGCGGGACATGGCTGTTCCAATCAAGCTCCCTACGCCGGTGCAAACCGGATCAGGTTCCAAGGGACTCTCTCAGCCCGGCAACGCCGGGCACCCCCGCTTCAGTCGCCAATTGGACCATGAAAGGCGGCGGGGGGCCAGACGCTGCTCAGGCCGGTGGGCGGATCGCCGCCAGCAAAGCCAGTCCTGGCGGCGTTTCGAACCAGGCCGCATGGGCCAGCAGGAAGCCTTCCCAGGCTTGGTCCGCCTGCGTACGCGCGCCGAACTCGCCCTGGTAATAGTCGATTTCCGACAGCGCGAAATCGATCTGGACCAGCGGCAGCAGGTCGGCCAGCAGGACCCGCTCCGCGTCCGCCAGCGGCAGCACTTCGGCATAGCCACCGACCAGCGCGCGTGCCGTGTCTGGGTGGGCCGCGTCCATCCCGCGCTCCAGTTGCAGCCAGGCCACGGCGTTGCGTTCGATGGCGGTGGCCAGGTCGTAGAGGGCAAAGGTCGGGGCGCACAGGCCGAAATCGAGCACCGCGGCCACCTCGGCGTCCGCGTCCGAGCCGGCCCAGCAGAGGTTGGAAGCATGCCAGTCGCCGTGCGTCCACAGCCGCGGCAGCCCGGCGAGGCGCGGCTGCAGGCTGCGGTGGCGCGCCGCCAGCGGGGCGAGTTCCTCGCGCCAGCCGTCGCGGCCGGCAAGGTAGGCCGCAAGGCCGGGGCGCCAGGCGGTCTGGGCTTCAATGGCTGCATGCAGGTCGGGCGCGCGCAGGGCGTCGTCGCGGGCGACCAGCAGGGTGGCGCTGCGCTGCCTCGCGTCGAAGTCCGCCGCCGCGCGGTGCAGGCGCGCCAGCATGCGGCCGGCGTGGCGGGCATGGCCGAGCTCGCGCAGCGGCGTCCACGAGGGGGTGTCGCGGTAGAGATCCAGGCCGGCGGCCGGTGCATGGACTTCGTACACCCACTCGCCGGCGGGGATCGCGGTCATGCCGGCCGCGTCGGCCAGCACCCGCGGAACCGGGATGGCGCGGCTGCGCAGGTGCTGGAGCAGGGCGTGTTCCTCGCCCAGCGCCGCCAGCGTGCGCACGCGCTGGTGCTGGCGCTTGACGAAGACCTCGCCCGCCGGGGTGCGGACCCGTGCCACCGCTGAGAACGGGCGCGGGCTGCGCCAGAGGATCTGCGCCGGGCCGTGCAGTTCAGGGAAGCGCGCCAGCACTGCGGCCACGTCCGCATCCTCCAGGCGGGGGCGATAGAGGGCGATCTGGTCGCTGTCCCAGCCGTGCAGGGAATGGTTGCTGGCGGTCATGGCGGCCCTCGCTCCGGCGCGGGCGGCGGCCGGCGGATGTCCACAAAGCAGAACGCCCAGCCGGACGAGGACTGGGCGTTGCAATGGTGGCTCGGGACGGAATCGAACCGCCGACACGGGGATTTTCAATCCCCTGCTCTACCAACTGAGCTACCGAGCCATGCTGTGTTGCGAGCCGCGCATGATACGGATCGCCGGCCGGTTGGGCAAGCCATTTCCCGCGCGGCAGCCGCAGGCCCGGCTGGAGCCGCTAAGCAGGCGTTCCGCATCGGTGGGGGAGGATGGCGCTATCCACCGGTCAGGAGAACGCCATGAAAGCGATGGTTGCCGCGGCACTTGCACTGGGGCTGGCGGGTTGCGCCACCGGCCGGCTCAGCGATACCGAACGGCTGGCGCTGTACCAGCAGCATGCCGGCGCCCCAGTGAACCAGATCCGCTATGTCGACCCGATGGGCTGGGATCGCATCGACGACCAGCACGTGGTGCTGCAGATGCGGCCCAACGAAAGCTGGCTGCTGCGCCTGTCCGGGCCCTGCCTGCAATGGAGCAGCGGCTCGCCGTTCCTCGGCCTGTCGTCCTTCAGCGGGATGACCCTTTCCACGTTCGACAAGGTGGTCGCTCCCGGCAGCAACCAGCTCAGCTGCCTGATCCAGGAAATCCGCCCGCTCGACGTGAAGGCCCTGCGGGCGGCCGAGAAGGCGCTGCGCGAGAAAGCCGAGGCTCAGGCTTCCGGCACGTAACCCGGGGGCCTGGCGGCACCGCCCTCGAACAGGTACTTCACCATCTGCGCTTCCAGGAAAGCGCGGTGTTCGGGGTTCATCGGCGAGATCCGGTTCTCGTTGATCAGCATGGTCTGGTGCGCCAGCCAGCGCTGCCAGGCCGGCTTGCCGACCTCGTTGAAGACCCGCTTGCCGGCTTCGCCCGGCCACGGCGGGAAGTCCAGTCCGTCGGTGTCGATGTCGTCCACCACGCAGTGCACCTTGCGGGTCATTCCGTTTGCTCCTGAAGCAGTTTCCGCACCGGCGCGGGCAGGCCGATCGCGGCGAGTTCCGCGCGGTTTGCCCAGCGCAGGTCGGCATTATCGCCGATGGCCGCGCGCGGGCCGTTGACGGCGATCAGCCGCGGGTGGATGCGCAGGCGGAAGTGGGTGAAGCCGTGGTCGAGCGCGGGCAGGGCGCGCGCGCCGGCGAAGTCGCCGTCGAGGTGGCGCTGGAACCACGCCTGCGCCTCATCGACGCCTTCATGCTGCGGCAGCGACCACAGCGAGGCCCAGATGCCGGTCGGCGGGCGCCGCCACAGCAGCACGCGGCCTTCGGGATCTTGTGCGATCAGCATCTGCGTCTCGCGCTGCGGCAGCGGCTTGCCCGGCTTGGCGGCGGGCAGTTCGGCGATGCGTCCCTCGCGGCGGGCAGTGCAGGCGTCCTGCAGCGGGCAGATCGCGCAGGCGGGGTTGGCGCGGGTGCACAGGGTGGCGCCGAAATCCATCTGCGCCTGGGTCCAGTCGGCCAGGCGCGCACCCGGCAACAGCGATCCAGCGATCGACCACAGCTTCTTTTCGACCGCTGGCGTGCCCGGCCAGCCATCGATGCCGAACAGCCGGCACAGCACGCGCTTGACGTTGCCGTCGAGGATCGGCGCGGCATCGCCCCATGCCTGCGTCAGGATCGCGCCGGCGGTGCTGCGGCCGATGCCGGGCAGGGCGACGAGCGCGTCGAGGTCGCGCGGCAGGTCGCCGCCGTGGCGCTCCATGCACAGCTTCGCCGCCGCGTGCAGGTTCCGCGCGCGGGCGTAATAGCCCAGCCCCGACCATAGCGCCAACACCTCGTCCTGCGGCGCGCGCGCCAGCGCCGGCAGGTCGGGCAGGGCGCTTACAAAGCGGTTGAAGTAGCCGGTCACCACCGACACCTGCGTCTGCTGCAGCATGATCTCGCTGAGCCAGACCCGGTACGGCGTGCGCGGATGCTGCCAAGGCAGGTCCATGCGGCCGTGGCGGTCGAACCATGCCAGCAGGCGCGCGGCGATTTCGCCATCGACGCGGCCGTGCGCTGGCTGCGTGGGCGAAGGGTCTGCCGCCGGGTGCTGGCCGGATCGATCTCGGGCGGCCGATGCGCGCGCGCTCATTGTTCGCCCAGCTCCAACTCCACGCCTTCCAGCGTCGCGCCCGCGATTTCGACCTTGGGCGCGGACAGGGTGCCGACCAGCGGCGGCAGCGGCGAGCCGTGGTTGCCTGCATCCAGCCATGCCAGCACCTCGGGCAGGCGGAAGCGCGCATCCAGCGCGGTGGCATCGCGCCGCAGCGACAGCGAAGCGGCGTCGGAAAATGCCATCGCACCGTTGTAGTCCAGCGCGAACGGTAGCGGCGAGGTGGATGCCGAGAGCGGCGCCGGCAGCGCGGGCCATTGTTGCGGCCATCCTGCCAGTGCGCCGTCGAGGTGCAGGCGCAGGCGCCGGCCCGCCGACACGCTGCCGCGCGCCCGCGCGTCCGGTACCTGTCCATCGCCGTCCAGCACCACCGTCACCGGCACGAAGCGCCACGTCGCGTTGTTGAAAGCCATCGGGCCATGCAGCCCCAGCCGGAACGGCGCGTTGGTGGAGCCCGAGCGGTAGCGCCCGGCGATGCCGACTTTGGCCGGCTTGATCAGCGCCGAGTCCTTGCCCAGCCGCAGCGGCCCGGCCAGATACACCTGCGCAGGCACCCGCCAGCCGGCACCGGCCAGGGTCAGCGTGCCCACGCCAGCCACGCCGGTGGGCAAGCCGGACAGCAGGCGCTGCGGATGGGTCACCGTGATGGCGAGGTCAGCGGGGATCGACAGCGGCGCATCGCTGTAGCGGCCGCGCACCTGCGCGCGCAGGGGGCGCTGCGGGTGCAATGCGGGCAGGTCGATGTCGAGGCCGTCGATGCGCCAGTCGTCGTTGTCGATGCGGCCTTCGCGCACGCGCAGGCCGTCGGTCAACGCGGGGATGCGGGTTTCGCCGCCGGGCGGGCGCGTGGCCAGCCAGCGCTGCAGGGCGGGGACATCCAGCACCGGCGCGTCCAGCTCGATGCGCTGCACGGTCAGGTCGGCGCCGCGGGTGCGCAGCGTGCGCCAGGGCAGCGAGACGAACGCGCGCCGCGCCTTCAGCAGTGCGGCGCTGTCGCCGGGCCGCCTGGCTTCCACTTCGCGCAGCACCAGCTGGGGGGTGCCGCGCAGGCGGTAGTCGACCCCCTGTGCGCGCAGCTGCAGGCCCAGCGCATTGCCGGCCAGCGACAACAGCGTCGCGCCCGCGCGCCCGGGCTGCAGCAGCCAGCCGGCCAGCAGCAGGAAGCCGAGCAGCAGGGCGATGAGGACCGCCGCGATGCGCAGCAGCCGCCGCAGCAAGGTCCTGCGTGGGATCGCGCCCGGAGCGCGCTTCATCGGGTCAGCGGTGGCGTCCATTGCGCCCCATCATGTGGCATCGGCCGTTGACGCTGCGCGGGCGTGCGCAGCGGCGCACGCGGCCGGGTCAGGCCCGCCCCAGTTCGGCCGGGAGCAGCGCATCGACGAAGGCCTCGGCGTCGAACACGCGCAGGTCTTCCGGGCGCTCGCCGATGCCGGCGTAACGGATCGGGATGCCGAACTCGCGGGCCAGCGCGAACACCACGCCGCCCTTGGCGGTGCCATCCAGCTTGGTGACCACCAGGCCGGTGACCGGGATCTTCTCGTTGAACTTGCGCACCTGGTTGATTGCGTTCTGGCCGGTGGTGCCGTCGATCACCATCAGCACTTCGTGCGGCGCCTCGGGGTCCAGCTTGCGCAGCACGCGCGCCACCTTGGCCAGCTCGTCCATCAGGCCGCCCTGGGTGTGCAGGCGGCCGGCGGTGTCGGCGATCAGCACGTCCACGCCGCGCGACTTCGCCGCCTGCAGCGCATCGAACGCCACCGAGGCGGCATCCGCGTTCTGGCCCTGCGCCACCACGGCCACCCCGTTGCGCTCGCCCCAGGCCTGCAGCTGCGCGACCGCGGCGGCGCGGAAGGTGTCGCCGGCGGCCAGCATCAGGCTGCGGCCCTCGTCCTTGTAGCGGCGCGCCAGCTTGCCGATGGTGGTGGTCTTGCCGACGCCGTTGACGCCGATGGTCAGCAGCACGAAGGGCTTCTTCGTCGCGTCGATCTGCAGCGGCTGCGCCACCGGCAGCAGCAGCGCGACCAGGTCGGCGCGCAGCCCCCGCAGCAGCGCGTTGGCATCGGCGAACTCGCGCGCCTTCATGCGCTTGCGCAGAGATTCCACCAGCGCGGTGCTGGCGGTCACGCCGACGTCGGCGGTGAGCAGGGCGGTTTCGATCTCGTCCAGCAGCTCGTCGTCGAGCTTGGGGTTGCGCGAGAACAGGCCGCTGAAGCTGCGCGCGAAGGCGCTGCCGCGCAGGCGCTCGCGCCAGCCGGGCTTGCCGGCGGCTGCGGGTTCGGCATGCGCAGGTCCGGCAGCCGCCACTTCGACGACCTCGGGTTCCGGCAGCGGCGCAGGCGCCGACAGCTCGGCAACCAGCGGCGCTTCGGCCGCGGCGGCATTCGGAACAGGGGGCTGGGCCGCTTCCGGCGTGGGAGTTTGCGCGTCGGGTTTCTTGCGGCGGAACCAGCTGACCATGAGGCCGTGGGAATGTCGGAGAATGGCGGCCATGTTAGCACCCGCCCCCCATTCGCCCCGATGAACGCGCGCCCTGGCAAGCAGCCTGCGGGCGGCGTCGGCAGCGTCCGCATCATCGCCGGGCAGTGGCGCGGCACGCGCCTGCCGGTGCCCGACCGGCCCGGCCTGCGGCCGACCTCCGACCGCGTCCGCGAAACCCTGTTCAACTGGCTGCAGCCGGTGCTGCCGGGCGCGCGGGTGCTGGACCTGTTTGCCGGCAGCGGTGCGCTGGGGCTGGAAGCGGCGTCGCGCGGCGCGGCGCATGTGCAGCTGGTGGAGGCCGACGGCGCGCTGGCGCAATCACTGGCCGATGCCGCGGCGCGGCTGGATGCGCAGGGCAGGGTGGCGGTGCGGCGTGGCGATGCGCTGGCCTTCCTGGGCGAGGACGCCGCCGAGCCGTGGGACATCGCCTTCGTCGATCCGCCGTTCGCGGCCGGGCTGTGGCCGGCGGTGCTGGCGCTGCTGCCGGCCCGGCTGGCGGCGGACGCGTGGATGTACGTGGAAAGTCCGGCCGGGCACGCGCCGCAACTGCCCGCGGACTGGGCACTGCATCGCGAAAGCGCGACCCGCGACGTGCGCTATGCCCTGTACCGGCGGGTTACACTTCCGGGCATCCTGAACGCGGCGAACCCTTGACGACATGAGCGCGGCGGCCCGCATCGCGGTCTATCCCGGCACCTTCGACCCGATCACCAACGGCCACCTGGACCTGGTGAACCGGGCGGCGCCGCTGTTCGAGAGGCTCGTCGTCGGCGTGGCTGCAAGCCCCACCAAGGGGCCGGCACTACCGCTGGACCTGCGGGTGTCGCTGGCGCGCGAAGCGCTTGGCCACCACCCCAACGTGGAGGTGCGCGGCTTCGGTTCGCTGCTGGCGCACTTCGTCAGCGAATGCGGCGCCGGCGTGCTGTTGCGCGGCCTGCGCGCGGTGTCGGATTTCGAGTACGAGTTCCAGATGGCCAGCATGAACCGCCACCTGATCCCGGAGGTCGAGACGCTGTTCCTGACCCCGGCCGAGCAATTCGGTTTCATTTCGTCGTCGCTGGTGCGGGAGATCTCGCGGCTTGGCGGCGACGTGTCCGGCTTCGTGCCCGCCGCGGTCGCGGCGGCGCTCGAGGCGCAATGGCGGGGCGGGTCGACATGATCCGCACGCCACACTCCGACGTTGTATCCATCGCCACTGCCATGCACCGGGGAAAGCCCATGAAGATGTTGTCTCGCCTGCTCGTCGTAGCCTGCCTTGCGCTGCCGTTCACCGCCTGCAAGAAGGAAGAGGCCCCCACAACCGAGGCCGTTGCCGCCGTTCCGCTGCCGACCAGCAGCGAGCAGAAGGACTGGGTGCCCTACCTGCAGTACAAGCTGACCCCGCACATGGCCGGCATCAACAACAGCCCGTTCGTGTACTTCCTGCCCAAGGCCGATACCGAGGACTTCGGCGGCAAGTACGAGCGCCAGCTGGAGAAGCTGGAAACGGACCTGGGCCGCGGCATCACCGAGGGCAACATGCTGGTGTTCGCCTCGCCGGCGCCGGAGAAGGAAGTCGAGATGATCGAGACCGCGTTCAAGCAGGTCGCGCCGGGCACCATGAAGGGCGTCAAGGTGGTCTTCATCGGCACCCCGATCCTGGGCGAGCGCGTCAAGGCGGCGGTCGAGCCGGCCGGCGTCAACTACATCTTCGAAGAAGCGAAGTAAGCCCGGCGCCCCGCGCCCGCACGGCGGGCGCGGTTCGGCCAGGTGCCCCGGGCCTTGCCCGGCACGATGGAACCCCATGTCGCTCAAGATCAACGAGCTTTGCGTCAACTGCGACGTCTGCGAGCCGGTCTGCCCGAACAAGGCGATCTCGATGGGGCCGGAGATCTACGTGATCGACCCCGCGCTCTGCACCGAGTGCGTGGGCCATTTCGACGAGCCGCAGTGCGTGGCGGTCTGCCCGGTGGAATGCATCGACCCCGATCCGGAGCATCCGGAATCGCAGGAGCAGCTGCTGGCCAAGCTGGCCGGGCTGCGTGCCCAAGGAGTAACGGAATGATGAAGCGTGTCGCGTCGCTGCTGTTCGCCCTGCTGCTGCCGCTGGCGTCCACCGCCGCTCCCGCCGGTCCGGCCGCGCACCCGCCCGGCGCGGCGATCGCGTCCGCGCATACGCTGGCCACCGATGCCGGCATCGAGGTGATCGGCAAGGGGGGCAACGCCTTCGACGCGGCGGTGGCGGTGTCGGCGGCGCTGTCCGTGGTCGAGCCGATCAGCTCCGGCCTTGGCGGCGGCGGGCTGTGGCTGCTGCACGATGCGAAGAGCGGGCGCGACGTGTTCGTGGACGCGCGGGAGACCTCGCCCGCCTCGGCCACGCCTGACCGCTTCCTCGACAAGGACGGCAATCTGGACCGCGACCGCGCGCAGAACGGGCCGTGGGCGGCGGGCATCCCCGGCCTGCCGGCGATGCTGGTGCACGTGGCGGAAAAATACGGCCGCCTGCCGCTGTCGCAGTCGCTGGCGCCGGCCATCCGCATCGCCCGCGACGGCTTCCCCGTGTATGGGCGGATGGCGCGCGGCTACGCGGCCAAGCGCAAGGTGATGGACCGCTACCCCGGCACCCGCGCGGTGTTTTCGCCGAACGGCAGGCCGATCGCCGAGGGCGACCTGCTGCGCCAGCCTGACCTGGCCGCCACCCTGCAGCGGCTTGCGGCCCAGGGCTTCGACGGCTTCTACCGCGGCACCACCGCGAAGAAGCTGGTGGCCGGCGTCAACGCGCAGGGCGGGCAGTGGCGGCTGGATGAACTGGCCGGGTATTCGGTGAAGGAGCGCGAGCCGATCCGCTTCCGCTACCACGACTGGGACATCACCACCGCGCCGCCGGTGTCTTCGGGCGGCATCGCGCTGGCGCAGATGCTGCAGATCCTCGAGCCGTACGACGTCAAGGCGATGCCGGAGGCCGAGCGCGTGCACCTGGTGGTGGAGTCGATGCGTCGCGCCTTCCGCGACCGCACCTTCTACCTGGGCGATCCTGATTTCGTGCGGGTGCCACAGCGGCTGCTGACCAGCGCCGACTATGCCGCCGGGCTGCGCGCCACCATCAATCCGTCCAAGGCCACCCCCAGCAACCTGCTGTCGGGCCAGCCCACGCCGCTGGAAGACGAGGAGACCACCCACTTCTCGATCATCGATGCCGAAGGCAACCGGGTGGCCGCCACCCAGACGGTGAACCTGCTGTTCGGTTCCGGGCTGGTGCCGCCCGGCACCGGCGTGCTGCTCAACAATGAAATGGACGACTTCGCCCTCAAGCCGGGGACGCCCAACGCCTTCGGGGTCATGGGCTATGAAGCCAACGCCCCCAAGCCCGGCAAGCGCATGCTCAGCTCGATGACCCCGGCCTTCATGGAATCGAAGGACCGGGTGGTGGTGCTGGGCACGCCCGGCGGCAGCCGCATCATCACCATGGTGCTGCTGGGCATCCTCGGCTTTGATGCCGGGCTGGACGCGCAGCAGGTGGCGGCGCTGCCGCGCTACCACCACCAGTGGCTGCCGGACGTGATCGATGCCGAGAGCGGCGCGATTTCCGCCGAGGTGGCGGCGGCGCTGCGGGCGATGGGCCACACCGTCGAACTGCCGCCGGCGGAAGCCGAGGGCGGCCGCGGTTCCAGCCACGTCTGGGGCAACCTGCAGACGGTGGAGTGGGTGCGCGCGGGCAACCTCCTGCGCGGCGGCAGCGACCCGCGCTATCCGGAAGGCAAGGCGGCGATCCTGGCGCAGCCCTGATCGCCCCCTCAGGCGCTGCCCCCCGGAGGGCGGGCGGCGTACACTGCAGCGATGAAACTCTGGTCGATCCTGGGCAATTCGCAGAAGCTCGACGGCGGCGCGATGTTCGGCAACGCGCCGCGCGCGCTGTGGGAGCGCTGGATGGCGGTGGATGCGCACAATCGCATCGACCTTGCCTGCCGCGCGCTGCTTGCCAGCCCGCTTGCCGGCAAGACGGTGCTGTTCGAAACCGGCATCGGCGCGTTTTTCGCGCCGGCGCTGCGTGAACGCTACGGTGTCGTCGAAGATCGCCACATGCTGCTGGAGTCGCTGGGCCGGGCCGGCTTCAGCCACGAGGACGTCGACGTGGTGGTGCTTTCGCACCTGCACTTCGACCACGCCGGCGGCCTGCTGGCGCCGTGGGCGGAGGGCCGCGCGCCGGAGCTGCTGTTCCCCAACGCCACCTTCGTGGTCGGCGCGCGGCACTGGCAGCGCGCGCTGCACCCGCATCCGCGCGACCGCGCCAGCTTCATTCCCGAGCTGCCCGCGCTGCTGGAGGCTAGCGGACGGTTGGAGCTGGTCGAGGGCGATTGCTCGCAGGCGCTGGGCAATACCGTGCGCTTCCACCACAGCGACGGCCATACGCCGGGGCTGATGTTGGCGGAGATCGTCGGCCCGGAAACGGTGGAGGGCCAGCCGCATGGCGGGGTGGTGTTCTGCGCCGACCTGATTCCCGGCCGGCCGTGGGTGCACGTGCCGATCACCATGGGCTACGACCGCAACGCCGAGCTGCTGATCGACGAGAAGCGCGCGTTCCTGGAGGACAAGCTCGTGCGCAACGTGCGCCTGTTCTTCACCCATGACCCGGGCTGCGCGCTGGCGCAGGTGGTACGCGACGAAAAGGGGCGCTTCGGTACCGCCCACGAATACCCCGAGCTGCACGCCCGCAGCCTGTCCGCCTGAG
This sequence comes from Thermomonas sp. LB-4, assembly GCF_036409385.1. Taxonomy (NCBI): domain Bacteria; kingdom Pseudomonadati; phylum Pseudomonadota; class Gammaproteobacteria; order Lysobacterales; family Lysobacteraceae; genus Thermomonas; species Thermomonas sp. LB-4. The sequence goes on from NZ_JAXOFT010000015.1 coordinate 13,811, forward strand.
CATCGCGATGCCGAAGATCACCCTGCTGTTCGCCGCCCTGCACGTGCTGCTGATGCTGGCCCTGCTGGTGCCCATTTCCCGCCACCGCCACGCCCACAAGATCGGCCTTGGCGACGGTGGCGACAAGGTGCTGGCGCGCAGGATCCGCGTGCACGGCAATTTCGTCGAGCACGCGCCGTTCGCGCTGCTGGTGCTGGCGCTGCTGGAACTGTGCGGGCTGCCTGCCGCGCTGACCTGGGGCTTCGGCGGTGCGCTGCTGCTGGGGCGGGTGCTGCACGCGCAGGGGCTGTCGCGCGGCGGCGGCTATTCGTTCGGCCGCTTCTGGGGCACCGCGCTGACCTGGCTGGTGTTCCTGCTGATGGCGCTGGCCGGGCTCTGGCTGGCGCTGCGCTGAGCCCTGCTCAATCCACCGGGGTGCCGAACAGCCGGTCGCCTGCATCGCCCAGGCCCGGGCGGATGTAGGCGTTCTCGTCCAGCCGCTCGTCGATGGCGGCGACGTACACCTCGATGTCGGGATGCGCGGCTTCCAGCGCCGCCAGCCCTTCTGGTGCGGCCACCAGGAAGATGCACTTGATCCGCGGGCAGCCCGCCTGCTTGAGCAGGGTGATCGCCGCCGCGGCGCTGCCGCCGGTGGCCAGCATCGGGTCGATCAGCAGCGCGGTACGCGCGTCCATGCGATCGGCCAGGCGCTGGTAATAGCCTTCCGGTTGATGGGTCGTCTCGTTGCGGCGCAATCCGATGACGCTGACCGGCGCCGCCGGCAGCAACTCCTGTACGCCGGGCAGGAAACCGAGGCCGGCGCGCAGGATCGGCACCAGGGTCAGTTTCTCGCTGCGGACGTGCTCCACGTGCAGCGGGCCGGCCCAGGTCTGCACCGTCACCGGTTCGGTTGGCAGGTCGCGGGTGGCCTCATAGGCCAGCAGGCTGGCCACTTCGCCGGCCAGCTGGCGGAACAGCACCGGGTCGGTGGCGATGTCGCGCAGCTTGCCGAGCTTGTGGCGGACCAGGGGATGATCGACGACGTGGGTTTTCATGCCGCCAGCCTAACGGGATGGTCGGCGCAAAAACAGACGGGGCGGCCGAGAGGCCGCCCCGTTGCGTCGTGCCGCTGGCCTGCGCGGCTCAGGCGGCCGCGGCGCGGGTCACCCGCGGGCCTTCCAGCAGCGCGCGCTTGACCACGGCGACCACCAGTTCCAGTTCCTCCCTGGTGACCGCGAACTGCGGGGTGAAGCGCAGCGAGTTCTCGCCGCCGTGGATCACGCCGATGCCGTGCTCGCGCATCCATTCCTCGGTGGAGCCGGCGCCGTAGCCCTTGAACTGCTTGGTCAGCTCGCAGGAGAACAGCAGGCCGGTGCCCTGGACCTTGGTGATCGGGCCGTTCAGCTCCGCCTTCAGCGCTTCCAGCAGGGCGATGGCGTCGCGGCCGCGCTGCTGGATATTGGCGCGCAGCGCCGGGGTCAGCGCGTCCAGCACGGTGCAGGCCACGTCCAGCGCGCGCGGGTTGGCGGTCATGGTGTTGCCGTACAGGCCGCGCTTGTAGATCTCGGCGGCGTGCTGGGTCACGGCCAGCACGGACAGCGGGTACTGGCCGGCGTTGAGCGCCTTGGAATAGGTTTCCATGTCCGGTGCCTCGGCCTGCTCGAAGCCGGGGTAATCCACGATCGACAGATAGCCGGTGGCGCGCAGGCCGGCCTGGATCGAATCCACCAGCAGCAGGCCGCCGTGGGCGCGGGTCAGCTCGCGGGCCAGGTTGTAGAAGTCCACCGGCACGCTGCGGCCCGGATCGCCTTCGCCCATCACCGGCTCGAGGAACATCGCCTCGATGAACCAGCCGTTGGCGTCGGCATCACTGAAGACCTTGCGCAGCGCGTCCATGTCGTACGGCGCCACGGTGATCACCGAATCCTCGCCGCGGAAGCTGGCCAGGTGCTGCAGATAGGTCTTGCGGCTGGAGTCGGAGTACAGCGCCGGACGCTCGGTGCGGCCGTGGAAGGCGCCCTTGACCACCAGGCGCTTGATCGCCTTGCCGGCGTGGCGGGCCCCCGGGTCGGTCTGGGTCTTGGCGTTGGTGTCGACGATGCGCGAAGCCAGCGACACCGACTCCGAACCGGAGTTCAGGCACATGAAGGCGGCGTAGGGGCAGCCGCCGCCTTCTTCGGATGCGCGCGTTTGGCCGATCTCCCGGCGCATCGCCCGGGTGAAGCGCAGCTGGGAAATGCTGGGCGTCATGATGTTGGCCATCGCCTGCGGCTTGGCCATCGCCTCCAGCACCGCCTGCGGCGCGTGGCCCAGGCCCAGCATGCCGTAGCCGCCGGTGTCGTACAGCACCGCGCCCTTCAGGGTGACGATCCACGGGCCGCGCGCGGTCAGCGCCACGTAGGGGTTGGCGGCGTCGGCGGCGTAGAAGTTGACGAAGTCGGCCTGCACCTGCGCGGCCTGCGCGTCCTCGTCCAGCGCCAGCAGCTCCGGGAACTCGTCGCGGACCCGCGCATATTCGGCGACTGCCGCGGCAACGGCTTCGCCCAGCTGCGGGTCGCGCGCGGCGAAGTCGAGGATGACGGCGTCGTCCAGGCCAGGCGTGCGGGCTTTGCCGTGGGCGCGCAGCGGGGCGAGGGTATCGATCAGGCTCATGAGGGTCTCCCGTCCAGGGCCGGGCCGCGGGTCCGCGGCTGGCGAAACCCACATTATGGCGGGATTGGCGTCATTCGGTAGGGTGGATTCGCCTTGTCCGCCGAGCAAATTGGGCGGATCGACGTTATCATCCGGCGATATGCGAATTTCTCCCGCCGACGAACAGCTGCTGTCCCTGCTCCGCGAGGACGCCCGCGCCGCCACCGCCGACATCGCCCGCCGGCTGGGGCTGTCGCGCACCACCGTGCAGAACCGCATCGCCCGGCTGGAACAGCAGGGGGTGATCCGCGGTTACACCGTGCGCATCGACGACGAGCTGGAGCGCAGCCGCATCCGCGCCCACATCCTGATCACCCTGCGTCCCAAGCAGATGACCGCGGTGGTGAAGGCGCTGCAGGCCATGCACGAGGTGCGCGTGCTGTATTCGATCAGCGGCGACAACGACCTGATCGCGCTGGCGGTGACGTCCACGGTGGGCGAAATGGACGTGTTGACCGACCGCATCGGCGTCATCGATGGGGTGGAGCGCACCAATACCTCGATCGTCCTGTCGACCAAGTTCGAGCGCTGACCCGGCGGGCGGCGTCCGCGGGGCCCCCCTACAATGCGCGGTCCCGAACCGCCCCGCATGCCGTTGAAGACCTCCGATTTCCACTACGACCTGCCGCCCGAGCTGATCGCGCAGGCGCCGCTGCCCGAGCGCTCCGCCAGCCGCCTGCTGCACGTGCCGCCGGGCGGCGCGGCGTTCGCCGATATGCACGTGCGCGACCTGCCGACGCTGCTGCGCGCCGGCGACCTGCTGGTGTTCAACGACACCAAGGTGATTCCGGCGCGGCTGCTCGGCGCGAAGGCCACGGGCGGGCGGGTCGAGATCCTGATCGAGCGGCTGCTGCCCGGCAACGAGGCACGCGCCCAGCTGGGCGTGAGCAAGCCGCCGCAAATCGACAGCCGGATCGCGCTGGACGCCGGCGGCGAGGCGGAGGTGCTGGCGCGCCTGGATGACGGCTTCTGGCAGCTGCGCTTCCATGTCGATGGCCCGCTGGAGGCGTGGCTGCAGCACGCTGGCCAGCTGCCGCTGCCGCCCTACATCGAGCGCCGCCCGGATGCGGCCGACGCCGAGCGCTACCAGACCGTGTTCGCGCGGGAGACCGGCGCCGTGGCCGCGCCCACCGCCGGCCTGCATTTCGACGAGGCATTGCTGGATGCGCTGCGCGAGCGCGGGGTCGAGTTCGGCCACGTGACCCTGCATGTCGGCGCCGGCACCTTCCAGCCGGTGCGGGTGGACGACGTGCACCACCACCGCATGCACAGCGAATGGATCAACGTCGGCGCGACGCTGGTGGAGCAGGTGCGGCGCACCCGCGCAGCCGGCGGGCGGGTGATCGCGGTGGGCACCACCGTGGTGCGCGCGCTGGAGAGCGCGCTAGTGGACGGCGAGCTGCGCCCGTTCTCCGGGGACACCAGCATCTTCATCTATCCGGGCTACCGGATCCGCGCCATCGACGCGCTGATGACGAACTTCCACCTGCCCGAATCGACGCTGCTGATGCTGGTGTCGGCGTTCGCCGGGAAGCAGCGGATGTTCGCCGCCTACGAGCACGCGGTGCGCCAGCGCTACCGGTTCTTCAGCTATGGCGATGCGATGCTGCTGTGGCCTGAAGATGCTGGCGTTTGAGTGCTGTTGTCCGTCGTTCCCGCGAATGCTGTTGCCCGTCATTCCCGCGAAGGCGGGAATCGAGCCCCTGCTATCGCCTTTCCGGAATACGAACGTGTCAATCACAGCGAAGAACTGGATTCCCGCCTTCGCGGGAATGACGGCGTGAAGGATCCCCGATGAGCCGAATGCACTTCAATCTCCTGAAAACCGACGGCGCCGCCCGCCGCGGCCGCATCACCTTCCCGCGCGGGGTCATCGAGACGCCCGCGTTCATGCCGGTGGGCACCTACGGCTCGGTCAAGGGCGTGCTGCCGCAGCAGGTGCGCGACCTGGGTGCGCAGATCATCCTCGGCAACACCTTCCACCTGTTCCTGCGGCCGGGGCTGGAGGTCATCGAGGCGCACGGCGGCCTGCACGGCTTCGCCCGCTGGGACGGGCCGATCCTGACCGACTCCGGCGGCTTCCAGGTGTTCTCCCTGGCGCACCGCCGCAAGATCACCGAGGCCGGCGTGACCTTCGCGGCGCCCATCGACGGCCGCAAGGTGTTCCTCGGCCCGGAAGAATCCATGCGCGTCCAGAAGGTGCTGGGCAGCGACATCGTGATGATCTTCGACGAGTGCCCGCCGGTGAACGACAAGCACGGCCAGCCGGTGCACCGGCGGGTGGTCGAGAAGTCGATGGAGCTGTCGCTGCGCTGGGCGGAGCGCAGCAAGAAGGCGCACGAAGGCAACGACGCGGCGCTGTTCGGCATCGTCCAGGGCGGGGTGCACCATGACCTGCGCACGCTGTCGGCGGAGGGCCTGCAGAAGATCGGGTTCGACGGCTATGCCGTGGGCGGGCTGGCGGTGGGCGAGAGCGAGGACGAGCGCAACGCCATGCTCGACCACACCTGCCCGCAGCTGCCGCAGGACCGCCCGCGCTACCTGATGGGCGTGGGCCGGCCGGAAGACCTGGTGGAGGCGGTGTCGCGCGGCATCGACATGTTCGATTGCGTGATGCCCACCCGCAACGCCCGCAACGGCCATTTCTTCACGTCCACCGGCGTGGTGCGCGTGCGCAACAGCCAGTACGAGCACGACCTGCGGCCGATCGAGGAGGGCTGCGACTGCGTGGCCTGCGCCGGCGGCTTCAGCCGCAGCTACCTGCGCCACCTGGACCGCTGCAACGAGATGCTGGGCCCGGTGCTGGGCACCCTGCACAACCTGCGCTACTACCAGCGGCTGATGGCGCAGATGCGCGAGGCCATCGCGGCGGGAACTTTCGCCGACTTCCGCGAGTCCTTCTACGCGGCCCGCCGCGGCTGACACCACGCTTCCGCTTCGCGCGGGCGGCCTGGGACCCGGCGAAGCGCCTCCCCGGCCGGTCCTTCCGGCAGGGGAGGGGCGGGCCCGGACATGGCATAATCCCCGGCTGGCCTCGGCCAGCCCTTTCGTTTTCGCTGACCACGGATTCCCGATGAACCCGCTCGATTTCCTGATCCCCGTTGCCCATGCCCAGGCCGCCGGCGCGCCCGCCGCCCCCAGCATGATGTCGACCCTGCTGTTCCCGGTCATCCTGATCGCGATCATGTACTTCCTCATGATCCGCCCGCAGATGAAGCGCCAGAAGGAACACAAGGCCATGCTCGACAAGCTGGCGAAGGGCGACGAAGTCATCACCAGCGGCGGCATCGCCGGCACCGTGGTCGCCCTGAGCGACGCCTTCATCACGGTGGAAGTCGCCAGCGGCGTGCAGCTGCGCGTGCAGAAGGGTGCCATCGCCAGCGTCCTGCCCAAGGGCACGCTGAAGTCCGCCTGATCCTTTTCCGTTGAACGCAGCGCGCGCCGCTCCGGTGCGTGCGGGGTAGTGCGATGCTCGAATATTCCCGGCTGAAATACCTGATCATGGCGCTGGCGCTTGCGCTCAGCCTGCTGTACGCGGCACCGAACGCGTTCCCGCAGGACCCCGCCGTGCAGATCACCGCCAACCGCGGCGCCAAGGTAGACGGCGCGCTGCAGGCGCGCGTCGAGGCTGCCCTGAAGAAGGCAGGCGTCGCCACTATCGGCACCGAGATCGATCGCGAGGGCAACCTGCTGGTCCGCACCGCTTCCGACCAGGCGCAGAGCAAGGCCGCCGAGGTGGTGCGTGACGAACTTGGCAGCAGCTACGTGGTGGCGCTCAACCAGGCTTCGACAGTGCCGGAATGGATGCAGCGGATCGGGGCCAAGCCGATGTTCCTCGGCCTGGATCTGCGCGGCGGCGTCTACTTCCTGATGCAGGTGGACCGGCAGGCGGCGCTGACCAAGCGCTTCGAGGCCACCGCCGAGGACATCCGCAGCCTGCTGCGCGACAACCGCATCCGCTACATCTCGGTGGAACCGACCGCCGGCGGCACGGTGGTCGCCAAGCTGGCCGCGGGCCAGAACCTGGCCGAGGCGCGCCGCCTGATCGGTCGCGACATGCCGACCTACCAGATCGAAGCAGAAGGGGAGACGCTGAACGTGCGCATCCCGGAAGCCGAGCTGGACAAGATCCTCACCGACGCCGTGCAGCAGAACATCGGCACGCTGAGCAACCGCATCAACGAACTGGGCGTGGCCGAGCCGATCATCCAGCGCCAGGGCGCCGACCGCGTGGCGGTGCAGCTGCCGGGCGTGCAGGACACCGCCCAGGCCAAGCGCATCCTCGGCGCCACCGCGACCCTGGAGTACCGCGGCGTGGTCGAGGGCAACGCCGTCGAGGCGCGCGACACCGGCAACGTGCCGCCCGAGGCGCGGGTTTATGCCCGCAAGGAAATCGGCCCGGACGGCAAGCCGCTGCCGGTGCTGCTGAACAAGCGCGTGATCGCCACCGGCGAGCAGCTGCAGAGCGCGTCCTCGTTCTTCGATTCGCAGAGCGGCACCCCCGCGGTGCGCGTGCGCCTGAACGCGGTTGGCGGCCAGCGCATGTTCGACTACACCAGCGCCCACGTCGGCAAGCCGATGGCGGTGGTCTACATCGAGCGCATCCCCGAAGTGAAGCTCGTCGACGGTCGGGAAGTGCTGACCACCAGGACCAACGAGCAGGTCATCTCGGTCGCCACCATCCAGGGCACGCTGGGCAAGGAGTTCCAGACCACCGGCCTGGAGAGCATGAAGGAGGCTTCGGACCTGGCCCTGCTGCTGCGCGCCGGCGCGCTGGCGGCGCCGATGGACTTCGTCGACGAGCGCACCATCGGTCCCAGCCTGGGCAAGGAGAACATCGATCGCGGCCTGAAGGCGGTTGGGTTCGCCTTCGTCTTCGCCCTGATCTTCTTCCTGATCTATTACCGGGTGTTCGGCCTGATCACCTGCCTCGCGCTGCTGATCAACCTGCTGATGGTGTTCGCGCTGATGTCGCTGATCGGCGCCACCATGAGCCTGCCCGGACTCGCCGGCATCGCATTGACCGTGGGCATGTCGGTGGACGCGAACGTGCTGATCAACGAGCGCATACGCGAGGAGTTGCGGAACGGGCTGCCACCGCAGAAAGCGATCGCGGAAGGCTACGACCGCGCGTCCGGCACCATCCTCGACGCCAACGTCACCGCCTTCCTCGCCGGCCTCGCGATGTTCGCGTTCGGCAGCGGCCCGCTGAAGGGCTTCGGCATGACCACCATGCTCGGCATCATCACCTCCGCCTACACCGCGGTTTCGGTGTCGCGCGGCATCGCCACGCTGATCTACGGCGGCAAGCGCAAGATCAAGTCGGTCGCGATCTAAGGAGCACGCAAGATGAAACCATTCAATGTGTTCCCGTACGACAGCAGCATCGACTTCATGCGGATGCGCTGGGTATCGCTGTCGGTGGCGGTGCTGCTGATGGTGGTTGCCCTGGGTGCGATGGCGACCAAGGGCTTCAACTTCGCGCTGGATTTCACCGGCGGCGTGGGCGTGGAGTTGCGGTACGACAAGGCGCCCGACGTCGACGCGGTCCGCCAGCAGCTCGACGCCGCGGGGTTCGAAGGCGCGCAGGTGCAGAACTTCGGCAGCGGCAATGACCTGCTGGTGCGGCTGCAGGCCGGCGGCACCCAGGAGGGGGGCGCGGACAAGGCCACCAGCATCGGCGATGCGGTCGCGAAGGCCGCGTCGCTGGAAGGAAACCCGGCGCAGCGTCGCAGCAGCTCGGTGATCAGTGCGCAGGTCGGCAAGGACCTGGCGTTGAACGGCGTGTACGCGGTGCTGTTCGTGATCATCGGCTTCCTGGCCTATATTTCGCTCCGCTTCGAGAAGAAGTTCGCGATCGCCGCGATCATCGGCACCATGCATGACGTGGTGGTCTGTTTCGGCTGGTTTGCCCTGTCCGGCCACGAGTTCGACCTCAACGTGCTGGCGGGCATCCTGTCGGTGATGGGTTTCTCGATCAACGACACCATCGTGGTCTTCGACCGCGTGCGCGAGAACTTCCGCAGCCTGCGCGCCGATCCCGTGGAGGTGCTCAACAAGTCGGTCAACCAGACGCTGTCGCGCACCGTCATCACCTCGGTGGTCGCGTTCTTGACTGTGCTTGCGCTGTACCTCTATGGCGGCGATTCGCTGCGCGGCATGGCCGAGTCGCAGATGATCGGCATCGTGATCGGCACCCTGTCCTCGATCTTCATCTCGGGCGCGCTGCTGACCATGGGGCCGCTGCGGGTGACCAAGCAGGACCTGATGCCCAAGGCCAAGGACCACGCCGAGCTGGCGCGCCGTCCGTGAAAGTCCTGCTGTCCCCGCCTCGGCGGGGCGGGGCAGCACAACGCAAAAGGCCGCGCAGCGATGCGCGGCCTTTTGCGTTGGTGCCGGGCGCCGGGGTCAGGCGAACGCGGCGGCGTAGCCGGACTGCACGATCGCCTTCTGCAGCTCGAGGCTGAGTTTCTGGTTGCCCGCCAGCAGCTGGCGGCCATGGATGCCGCGCGCATCCAGCGGACCGGTCTGGGCGCCCTTGAAGTCGCTGACCCGGCCGCCGGCCTCGCGCACCAGCAGCACGCCCGCGGCGATGTCCCACGGCTTCAAGCCGGCCTCGAAGTAGCCGTCGCTGCGGCCGCAGGCCACGTAGGCCAGGTCCAGCGCGGCCGAGCCGGTGCGGCGGATGTCCTCGGCGCTGCGCAGCAGTTCGCGCACGCACTCCAGCTGGGCCGGCGCGGTGGCGCGTTCGCGCGGCGGGAAGCCGGTGGCCAGCATTGCGCCGTTGAGGTCCTTGCGCTCGGACACGCGGATGCGGCGGTCGTTGAGCACCGCGCCGCTGCCGCGGCTGGCGGTGAACAGCTCGTTGCGCAGCGGGTCGAAGATCACCCCGTGCTGCACCTCGCCCTGTTCCACCATGGCGATGGACACGCACCAGTGCGGAAAGCCGTGCAGGTAGTTGCTGGTGCCATCCAGCGGGTCGATCACGAACAGCGCGCCACCCTTGCGACCCTGCGCACCGCCTTCCTCGCCGAGGAAGCCCGCGTCCGGGAATGCGCGGCGCAGTTCCTTGACCACCGCCTGTTCGGCCTGCTCGTCCACTTCGCTGGCGTAGTCGAGGCGATCCTTCTCGATGACGTTGATCGCATCGAGCCGGTTCATGTTGCGCAGCAGCACGCCGCCGGCCGCGCGGGCTGCCTTGACCATGACGTTGACGACGGGTTTTTGCATGGCGAAAGCGCCTCGATCGAGTGAGGTGGAGGGGGCGACGGCGGAAAAGAGCAAATCCCGGCGCAGCGGCCGGGTTGCAAAGTTTACCATTCGCACATGAATGCACCATCCAATCCCGCGCTGGCTGAGCGGCTGCGCATCGTCCTGGTCGGCACCCAGCACCCCGGCAACATCGGTTCCGCGGCGCGGGCGATGAAAACCATGGGCCTGTCGAGGCTGGTGCTGGTCGCGCCCGAGAAGGCGCCAGACCGCGATACCCAGGCCATGGCCGCCGGTGCCGACGACCTGGTGGAAGCAGCGCCGGTCTTCGCCACCCTGGCCGAGGCGGTGGCGGACTGCCGCTGGGTGCTGGGCGCCACTGCGCGCAACCGGCGCATCCAGCTGGAGCCGCTGCACCCGCGCGATGCCGCGGCCCGCGCGTTGCAGGCCGCGACCAGCGGCCCGGTGGCGCTGGTGTTCGGTCGCGAACGCACCGGCCTGGATAACGACGAGCTGCAGCTCTGCCACGCGGCCGTGCACATTCCTTCCGACCCGGCGTTCAGCTCGCTCAACCTGGCCGCCGCCGTCCAGGTGCTGAGTTACGAGCTGCGCTGCGCCCTTCTGGACGGCGCCGGCGCAGGCGTTGCCACTGCGGAGGCCGCGCGCACGCCGCCGCCGGGTGATGGCGCCGCGTCGCACGCCGAGCTGGAGGGCTTGTTCGGCCAGCTGGCGGAAACACTCGACCAGATCGACTTCCACAAGGGGCGGGCGCCTGAGTCGGCCATGCGCAAGCTGCGCCGGCTGTACCTGCGCGCCAACCTCGACGCCGCTGAAATCCGGCTGTTGCGCGGGGTGCTGGCCGATGCCCAGCGAATGGCGCGTTTGGCAGGCGAAGCTTCACACGACGGCAAAATCGGTTAGCCTCGTAGCGGGAAGACAAGGGGAAATACCTGCATCCATGCGTCGCCTGATGCCAGCGCTGCTGTGCCTGTTGCTGGCATGTGCGCCCTCCGCGCGGGCGCAGGGTCCCTCGGTTGCGGACGATGCCAGCGTGCTGGTGCTGGGGCGGGTCAGCGATGACCCCAAGGCGCACTACGACCAGCTCAAGCCGCTGCTCGACTATGTCATTCCGCGCATGGCCCCGGTTGGCATCCGCAGCGGCCGCATCCTGATGGCCAGGGATCTGCAGCAGATGACCAGCTACCTGCGGCGTGGCCGGGTGGACTGGATCAACGAAACCGCCGGCAACGCGGCGGTGCTGGAGCAGCGCGGGGTGGCCCGCTCGTTCCTGATCAGCGAGCGCGAGGGCGCGACCCGCTACCACAGCCTGTTCTTCGTCCGCCGCGACAGCCCGGTGCAGTCGCTGCAGGACCTTGCCGGCCGCAGCGTGGCCTTCCAGAGCCCGCTCTCGACCAGCGCCTATTTCCTGCCCGCGGCGCAGCTGCTGGAGGGCGGCCAGTCGCTGGAACTGCTGTTGTCGCCGATGGACAAGCCTGCGCCGGACCGGGTGGGTTACGTGTTTGCCCGCACCGAACTGAACATCGCCACCTGGGTCCACAAGCGGATGGTGGATGCCGGCGTGCTGAGCAACCTGGACTGGATCAACCCCGCGCGGATGCCGCCCGCGTTCTCCCAGGATTTCCGCCTGGTAGCGCGCACCCAGGACGTTCCCCGCGCGCTGATGCTGGTACGCCACGGGCTGGACCCGCGGGTGGAGTCGCGCCTGCGCGAGGTGCTGATGGAAGCGGCCTCCGATCCGGATGCCAGCGAGGCGCTGCGGCGGTTCATGGACACCGCCCGGTTCGTGCCAATCGGCGATGACGACCGGCGCGCGCTGGGGCGGCTGGCGACCGGCGTGCAGCGCGTGCGGGCGGAGGTCGAGTGAGGCGCACCGGCCTGAACCTGCAGCTGCGCTTCCAGGTCGGGATCCTGGTGGTGCTGGGCATCGTCGTGCTGATGATGGTGATGCTGTGGAACCGCCAGCAGACCAGCCAGCGCGAGGTCGTCGGCATCGCCCGCCAGAGCACGCACGCGCTGCTGTCCGAGCAGATGCGCGCCGGCGGCGAGGCGCAGGTGCGGCAATTGGCCGATGCCCTGGCCAACCCGATGTACTACTTCGACCTCGACGCCATCGGCATCCTCACCCGCAGCGCGCTGCGCGCGCCGGACGTGGATTACGTGCTGGTCTACGATCCGAAGGGCCGCATCCTGCATGACGGCTCCGGCGACATCGCGGCGTTCGGCCAGCCCATGAACGACGGCCTGGCCGCCGAGATCGTCGCCGCCAAGGGGCCGCACACCCGCCAGACCGACGCGCTGCTGGATGTGTCCTATCCGATCGCGATCGGCGACGAGCGCCTTGGCGGCGTTCGCATCGGCTATTCGATGGCGACCGCGGCGCGCGCCGAGGAGCGTGCGCTGGACGGCCTGCGTGCCGGCTTCGACGACGTCAATCAGCGCAGCCTGAACTGGCTGCTGCTGCTGTGCTGCGGGTTCGGCACGCTCGCGCTGGTCGGGGCGGCGGTGCTGCAGCACATGCTGGTCAAGCCGATCCGGATGCTGGGCGACGCGGCGCGCCAGTTCGAGGCCGGCGACTTCGATTCGCCGGTGCCGGAGAGCCGCCGCAACGACGAGCTGGGCGACCTGATCCGGACGTTCGGGCGGATGCGCGAGAGCGTGGTCAGGCACGACCGCGACATCCGCCGGGTTGCCTACAGCGATGCCCTGACCGGACTGTCGAACCGGCTGGCGTTCCGCGAGTCGCTGGAGCAGCGCCTGCGCGAGCAGCAGGGTACGGGTTGCCAGCTGGCGCTGCTGTTCGCCGATCTCGACGACTTCAAGCGCGTCAACGACACCCTTGGCCACGAGGCGGGCGACGAGGTGCTGCTGCAGGCCGCCGCGCGGATCGAGCGCGCGGTGCAGACGGTGCAGGACGCGGACACGCTGGTGGCGCGGTTCGGCGGCGACGAGTTCGTGATCCTGCTGCAGCCGGGTGGCCCGGAGCCCGACAGCGACGTGCGCGGCAAGGCGATCCGCCTGGCCGAGGCGCTGGTGCTGTCGCTGAGCGAGCCGATGCTGCTGCACGGGCGGCAGGTGCTGCTCGGCACCTCGGTGGGCGTGGCGATCTTCCCGGACGATGCTGGCAGCGCGTCGCTGTTGATGAAGAACGGCGACATCGCGATGTACCAGGCCAAGATGGCGGGCAAGAACTGCTACCGGTTCTACAGCCGCACCATGGACCAGGCGATCGAGCGGCGCGTGCGCATGGAGCACGACCTGCGCGGCGCCTGGGAGCGCGGCGAGCTGACCCTGGTCTACCAGCCGATCTACCGCACCCGCGACCGCGTGCTGGTCGGCGCGGAATCGCTGTTGCGCTGGAACCATCCCGAGGATGGTGCGATCGCGCCCTCCGTGTTCATCGATGTCGCCGAGCAGAGCGGCCTGATCGAGGCGATCGGTTTGCTGGCGCTGCGCAACGCCTGCCACGAGGCCGCCAGCTGGCCGGTGCCGACCGGGGCAGGGGAGGCGCCGTTCGTGTCGGTCAACGTCTCGGCCCGCCAGCTGCGCAGCGGCGACCTGCTCAGGCAGGTGGCGAGCGCGCTGCAGCAGAGCGGCCTGCCGCCGGAGCGATTGCATCTGGAGTTGACCGAAACCGCGGTGATCAGCGATGAGGCCAATGCAGCCGCGCTGCTGGGGCGGTTGCGCCAGCTTGGCGTGAAGGTCTGGCTCGACGATTTCGGCACCGGTTACTCAAGCCTCAGCCATCTGCGGCGCGTGCAGGTGGACGGGCTGAAGATCGACCGCAGCTTCATCACCGATCTGCTGCGCGACCCTGACGATCTGGCGCTCACCAGCGCGATCGTCGCGATGGCCCACTCGATGGGCGTCACCGTGGTGGCCGAGGGCGTGGAGCGGGCGGGGCAGTTCGAGCTGCTGCGCGAGCGCGATTGCGATCTGGTGCAGGGCTACTGGCTGGGCCACCCGATGGGCGGGCAGGACTTCGTCGCGCAACTGGGCTGAGCGGCCGCTCCGTCCGGCGTCAGCCGTCGCCTTCGATGCGTGCGGGCTGCGGCTCGCGCTGCAGCAGCAGCTTGTCGATGCGCGGCCCGTCCAGGTCCACCACCTCCACCCGCCACGGGCCGATCCGGATGTGCTCGCCCACGTGTGGGATGCGGCCGAAGCGGGCAATCAACAGGCCCGCGGCGGTGCGGTATTCCAGTTCGTCGGCGTCGGCCAGGCGTTCGCCCGTCAGTTCGCGCAGCTCGTCCACGTGCAGGCCGCCATCCACCAGCAGCGAGCCGTCGTCGCGCTTGACCACCAGCGCTTCGTCGTTGTCGCCTTCGCCGGCGGTTTTCAGCCGGCCGATCACCGCGTCGACGATGTCGCTGACCGTGACCATGCCCTGGATATCGCCGTATTCGTCGACCACCAGCGCCAGCGACTGCTGTTCCTCCCGCAGGATCTCCAGCAGCTTCATCGCGTGGGTGGATTCCGAAACGAACAGCGCCGGGCGCAGGTCGCGGAACAGCTCGGGCTGCGGCCGGCCCAGTTCATCGAGCAGGGTCTTCACTTCCAGCACGCCGGCCACGTCGCTGTCGTCGCCCCGATAGACGGGGTAGCGCGAGAACTCGTGCTCCTGCATCGTCGCCAGGTTTTCCGCCAGCGATGCGGAAGCGTCCAGCCAAGCGATGCGCGTGCGCGGGGTCATCAGGCTGTCGGCGGTGCGGTCGCCCAGGCGCATCACCCGGTTGAGCATGTTGCGCTCGTCCAGGTCGAACACGCCCTGTTCGTGGCCTTCGCTGACCAGCAGCTGGATTTCCTCTTCGGTGACCTGCGAGCCGTCGCTGCGGTCCATCCGGAGCAGCCGCAGCAGGCCGCGCACGGTGGCGCTGAGCAGCCACACCACCGGGCTGGCCAGCCGCGACAGCCAGTGCATCGGCAGCGCCACCGCGGCCGCCAGGCGCTCGGGCGCCAGCAGCGCCAGCCGCTTGGGCAGCAACTCCCCCAGCACGATGCTGAAGTAGGTGATCAGGCCCACCGCCAGCACCGTTCCAAGCGGGCCGGCGTAGTGGCCCAGCGAGGGAGCATTCCTGCCCAGCCAGTCGCCGATCAGCGCGCCCAGCGCCTCGCCGCCCAGCATGCCGGTGAGGATGGTGATCAGGGTCAGGCCCACCTGCACAGTGGACAGGAACTGTTCCGGGTGCTCGGCCAGCTGCAGCGCCTTGTGCGCGCGCCGGCTGGTGGCGGCCTGCTGCTTGAGCCGCCCCTTGCGCGAGGTGACCACCGCCATCTCCGACAGCGCGAAGAAGCCGTTCAGCAGGATCAGGGCGAGGACGATCAGCAGCAGTTCCAGCACGGGACGTTACCGGGCGCGGGCGGGGGAATGGAGCGGGTGGGCCGGACGGGGCACGGCGCAGCGGCCGCGGCAGGGTGCGCGGCGCGGGGACAGGCATGGCGGCGGCGGAGGATGATCGTCCATGGGCTGCGCCGGAGCGCGGGCGCATCATAGCAGGCCGCCGCGGCGTCTCCCCCGGTCTCGGCCCGGAGCCGCGGCTGAGGCGGGTGCCGGACTGTCACGCGGGCGTCATAATTGCGCCTTATCGTTGCAACCGTTTTTACATCTTCACCTCCACTCCAGACCCGGGGCCACACCCATGTTCTCCCTGCAAACCATTTTCGGCTCCGGCGCGCAGTTCTATTCGCTGCTGGACGACGCGGCCACGGCCGCCCATGACAGCGCCAAGGCGCTGCACGCGATGATGAGAGAGGGCGACCGCCAGCCCGCGCTGGACGCCTTCAAGCTGGCCCGCCTGCGCGAGCGCACCGCCGCCGAGAAGATCAGCCAGGCGCTGGTGGACAGCTACATCACCCCGATCGAGCGCGAGGACATCGAGGCGCTGGGCTCGGCCCTGCACAAGATCCCCAAGCAGATCGAGAAGTTCGCCGACCGCTACGCGCTGGCCACCCAGCACCTGGCCCACATCGACTTCGCGCCGCGCGCGGCGATGCTGGAGCAGGCCGCCGAAGTGGTGGTGCAGATGGTGGACGAGCTGGAGCGGATGAACCTGGACCGCATGACCAAGCTCAACGAGAAGCTGCGTTCGATCGAGAACGAGGCGGACCGGCTGATGCTGGAGCTGTACCGCGAGATCTATTCCGGCAATCTCGACAGCCTGCAGATGTTCCTGCTCAAGGAGTTCTTCGAGATCCTGGAAAAGGCCATCGACCGCTGCCGCGAGGCGGGCGTGGTGGCCTACCAGATCGTCCTCAAGAACAGCTGACGGAGCCACGTCATGCTGACGCTCGTGCTTGTGGTGATCCTCGCCGCGCTGGTGTTCGAGTTCATCAACGGCTTCCACGACACCGCCAATTCCATCGCCACGGTGGTGGCGACCAAGGTGCTGTCGCCGGGCCAGGCGGTGATGCTGGCGGCGGCGATGAACCTGATCGGCGCGCTGATGGGCACCGCGGTGGCCAAGACCATCGCTTCCGGCCTGATCGACACCGATGTCGTGCAGGTCACCTCGCAGGTGATCCTGTGCGCGCTGCTGGGCGGCATCGCCTGGAACCTGATCACGTGGTGGAAGGGGCTGCCGTCCTCGTCCTCGCATGCGCTGATCGGCGGCCTGTGCGGTGCGGCGCTGGCCGCGGCGCACAACGACCTGGATGCGCTGATCTGGTCGAAGACCGTCGGCGACTGGACCCAGAACAAGGGCCTGCTGTGGAAGGTGGTGGTGCCGATGATCAGTTCGCCGGTGGCCGGGTTCCTGCTCGGCGTGCTGGTGATGGTGGCGCTGTGGGCATTGATCGCGGGCCTGTCCCGGGCCGGCGGCTGGCTGGGGCGCCTGGCGCGTCCGAACTTCGTCAACAAGTTCTTCGGCAAGGCGCAGATCCTGTCGGCGGCCTACATGGGCTATGCGCATGGCCACAACGACGCCCAGAAGACCATGGGCATCATCGCCCTGACCCTGTTCGGCGCCGAGGCCAGCGGTGCGCTCGACGACCTGCCCGGCTGGCTGGGTTTCCTGCATCCGGGCAATGCCGGAGAGCAGGACATCGCCACCTGGATCGTGCTGACCTGCGCGCTGGTGATGGCCGCGGGCACCGCCTCCGGCGGCTGGCGAATCATCAAGACGCTGGGCCACAAGATGGTGAAACTGCACCCGATCAACGGCTTCGCCGCGGAAACCAGTTCGGCCACCATCCTGACAGTGGCGGCGCACTTCGGCATGCCGGTCTCCACCACCCACAGCATCTCCACCGCGATCATGGGCGTGGGCTTCGCCAAGAACCCGCGGGCGCTGAAGATCGGCGTGATCGAGCGGATCGTGTGGGCGTGGATCCTGACCATCCCCGCGGCGGGCGGCATCGCCTACGGGCTGCTGCGGCTGCTGGAGGCGCTGGGCTGGGCCTGAGTCCGTTCGCGGCAGCGCTCGCCAACGAAAAAACGCCGGCGCAAGCCGGCGTTTTTGCTTCGGCCGGCGCGGTGGCGCGGCCTAGAGCAGGTCGCCGCCGGCCGACATGCGGCGCTCCATCTCGTCGCCGGTGCCGCCGATTTCCAGCACCAGGCGGTCGATCTCCGCCGCGTTGAGGCAGTCGTACGGGCGGTTCTCGCACAGCTGCAGGTAGGGCACGCCGTCGAGCTCGCCGATCGCCAGGTAGCCGACCCGGCTCTGCCAGTTGAAGGCGAGCGCGCGGCGCGCATCCATGCCCGTGGTCGGCGCGATCGCGGTGCTCACCCGCAGGTAGTTGCGGCCGTCATCGTCCTGCAGCTCGGCCAGGAAAATCGCCTGGTGGCGCTTGCCCTGCGCCAGCGACAGCTCCACGCAGGCCACGAACGGATCCAGCAGGGTGAGCCGGTAGCCGGCGGACACCAGGTGGCTGCGGATCTGCTCGAAGTTGTGCATGGCGGTCGGCGATCGGCTGGGAGTGTCGGGCTATGCTAACCCGGAACATGAAGTCGTCGCCCTTCACCCCCGAGCAGCGCATCCTGGCCGCGATCCGCGCGGTGCCGCGCGGGCAGGTGGCCAGCTACGGCGCCATCGCGAGGCGTGCGGGCCTGCCCGGACGGGCGCGGCTGGTGGCGCGCATCCTCGGCCGCAACGAAGACCCCGGATTGCCCTGGCATCGCATCCTGCGCTCGGATGGGCGCATCGCGTTCCCCGGGGAATCGCCGGAGTTCCATGAACAATGCCGGCGCTTGCGTGCCGATGGCGTGGAGCCGCGCAACGGCCGGGTTCGCTTGCCGGAGGATGAAGGGACGCTGGATGCAGCCCTGTGGGCGCCGCGCTGAGCGGCTATGATGCGTTGCAATGTAACCGGAATGTCGCACGGATGCCGTTCAACCTCCCCCGAGTCACCAAGGCGCTGCTGATCGCCAACGGCGTCGGCTTCCTGCTGCAGTGGCTGCTGGGCAACCAGCGGCTGGTGGCCCTGATGCTGTGGCCGTGGGGCGATGTCGATTTCGACCCGGCGGGCATGGCGCCCGCATTCATGCCGTGGCAGCTGGTGAGCTACAGCTTCCTGCATGGCGGCTTCCTGCACCTGGCCTTCAACATGCTGGCGCTGGCCATGTTCGGCGCGCCGTTGGAATACACCTGGGGCGAGCGCCGCTTCCTGACCTATTACCTCGTGAGCGTTGTCGGCGCCGGCATCTGCCAGCTGCTGGTCGGTTCCTATGCGCTGGCGCAGGGCGCCGACCCGTATCCAACCATCGGGGCGTCGGGCGGCGTGTTCGGCCTGCTGCTGGCCTACGGGATGCTGTTCCCCCACCAGAGGGTGATGCTGCTGTTCCCGCCGATCCCGATGAAGGCGCGCACGCTGGTGATCGTGTACGGGCTGTTCGAGCTGGGCTTGGGCATCACCGGGCTGCAGCCGGGCGTGGCGCATTTCGCCCATCTCGGCGGCATGCTGTTCGGCTGGCTGCTGATCCGCCACTGGCGTGGCCAGCCGCCGTTCGGCGGCCGCGGCCGCGGCGGGCCGAAGATGCGGATCGTGCGCTGACAACCGGCTTCGCTCTTCCGGTCAGGCGCGCAACCGCGACGCTCCGCTCCTGCTGAGGAGCGCACCGCAGGGGCGCGATGCTCTTTGCGTGACCCGGCGAAAGCGTTCGCCCCCGCCCGGTGCGCGCCTGCGCGCACGGGGCATGTGCGAACGACGTGCGGGGAGCGCGATTACTTGAAGACGGTGACGCGTTCGTCCGCCTTCGGCTGCATCGGCATGCCGGCCTTGCAGGCATAGGCGGCACCGAAGGCGGGCTGCTGCATCACCACCGCATTGGCGCGCCACGGACCCGGCGCGCGCACGTCCTGGCGGGCGCGGATCTCGGCCTCGTCGCGGGTGACCTGCTGCGCCCACAGGTGCGCCCAGCCGGTATAGAAGGCCTTGTCGGCCTGGGCGCCGCCGTCCGGCCGTGCCGCGAGCAGCGCGGCATGGGCCAGCTCCAGCCCGACCAGGTCGGCGATGTTCTCGTCGCGGGTGAGCGCCCCGTCCACCCGGGTGCCGCTCAGGCCCGGGTAGGGCAGGCCGGCATACAGGGCCGTCACATTTTTCGCCAGCGCCTCCCAGGTAGCCGCTTCGCCGGGGCTCCACCAGTCGCGGACCTCGCCCTTGGCGTCGATGTGGCGGCCGCGACCGTCGATGGCATGGCTGAGTTCGTGGCCGACCAGCGCGCCGAAGGCACCGTACTGGGCATCCACCGGCATGGCCATGTCGAGCACCGGCGCCTGCAGCATGGCGGCAGTGACGATCAGGCGGTTGTGGGCGAGGTCGTAGGCCAGCGCCGGCTGCTGCGGCAGCACGTCCCAGCGGCGGTTGGCGTTGCCCTTGCCGATCCGCTTCATCTCCTGGCGATGCCGCCAGGTGGAGGCGATCAGCATGTTGCCGCCGAAGCTGCCGCGGCCCATCGGCTGCACGGTGTAGTCGAGATCGTAGCGCGGGGTGCCGATCTCGATGCGCAGGCGCTCGAGCTTCCTGCGGGCCTCGTCCTTCGCGGGTTCGCCCAACAGGCTGCTGCCGCCCACCTGCTTGACCAGTGCATCGCGGACCTGGTCGGCAATGGCTTCGGCCTGCTTGCGGGTGGCGTCCGACAGGTGCGTGGCGGCGTACTCGCGGCCCAGCATCGGGCCGGCAGCCAGGTTGATCGCGTCCAGCGTCTGCTGCCAGCGCGGCGCGGGTTCGGCCTGGCCCAGCAGCACCTTGCCGCGGAAATCGAACGCGGCCTGCCGCCAGGATTTCGCCAGGTACGGCGCCATCGCGTCGCCCACCCGCCAGCGCAGGTAGGCCTGCCATTGCGCGGGCTTGAGCGAACCGACCAGCGCGTCGAGCTGGGCGAACATCGCCGGGTTGGCCAGCGACACGGTGTCGTCGTTGACGCCCTGCACCTGCAGGAACGCATCCAATTGCAGGTTGCGGTACTGCTTGCCCAATCCGGCGGTGGCCACCGGTGCGAAGGAATTGCGCGGGTCGCGCAGCTCCACCAGCGGGCGCGCCAGGGTGGCGATGCGTTTTTCCAGATCCAGCACCAGCGCGGTCTGGGTTTCGATGTCCTGCTGCGCCACGCCGGTCAGGGCGAGGATCTTCCGGATGTAGTCGGCGTAGCGCGCGACCAGCGCCTTGGTGTCGGCGTCTTCGCGGGTGTAATAGGCCGGATCGGGCAGGCCCAGGCCGCCCTGGCTGAAGTAGCCGAGGTGGCGGTCGAGGTCGCGCAGGTCGATGTCCGCGCCGAAGTGGAAGGCCACCGGGATGCCGACGTGATGCAGCGCGGCGATGGCCGGCGCGATGTCCTTCGACTTGCGGATCGAATCGATGCGCTTGAGCAGCGGCGCCACCGGCGCGGCGCCGTCGCGCTCCACCGCCGCCTCGTCCAGCCCGCTGGCCCAGAAATCGCCCAGCAGCTTCTGCACGTTGTTCTGCGGCGCATTCATGGCCGCATCCAGCAGGTCGCGCTGCTGTTGCTGTGCGCGTGCGGTGAGCTGGCCCAGCGCGGAAATCGCGCCGCTGGACGGCATCGGGTTGGCGGCCAGCCAGCCCTTGTTCGCCTCTGCGTAGAAATCGGCGCAGGCCGGGGGCGTCGCTGCCTTCTTCTGCGCCGGCTTCTTCTTCGCGGCCATGCCGGCAGGCGAGGCCAGTCCGGCGGCGAGGGCGATGACCAGGGCGGTGGCGAGCGGGCGCGCTGTCGGCATGCGGTGGATCTCGTTCGCAAGGGGGGCGGCCGAGTTTAGCAGCGCGTTCCGACGCTGCCT
This sequence comes from Thermomonas sp. LB-4, assembly GCF_036409385.1. Classification (NCBI taxonomy): domain Bacteria; kingdom Pseudomonadati; phylum Pseudomonadota; class Gammaproteobacteria; order Lysobacterales; family Lysobacteraceae; genus Thermomonas; species Thermomonas sp. LB-4. The sequence continues at coordinate 34,933 of NZ_JAXOFT010000015.1, forward strand.
GCGTCACCGGTTCAGCGCGACTTCACCCCGCGCCGGGATGTCCGCCGCCCGGACCGCGGCGGCAGGCGCGACCTGCCGCACTGGACTTGGCGGGCGGCAGCCGCTAGGTTTCGTCGATTGCCTTCCCGACGAGGATGTCCCATGTCGAACCCTGCCAAGGCCGTCCCGCAGCTGACCCTGCGCGCGGTGATCCTGGCGATCGTGCTGGCGGTGATCCTGTCCGCCGCCAACGCCTACCTCGGCCTGTTCGCCGGGTTGACTGTCGCCACCGCGATTCCCGCCGCCGTCGTGTCGATGGGCGTGCTGCGGCTGCTTGGCGGCGGCACCATCCTGGAAAACAACATCGTCCAGACCGGTGCGTCCGCGGGGTCGTCGATTGCCGCGGGCGTGATCTTCACGATCCCGGCGCTGATCATCCTGGGCTATTGGGACGACTTCAAATATTCCTGGGTGCTGGCGATCGCCGGCCTCGGCGGCCTGCTTGGGGTGTTGTTCTCGGTGCCGCTGCGGCGTTCGATGATCGTCGAGGAGCCGCTGCCGTTCCCAGAAGGCAAGGCGGCCGCGGAGGTGCTGAAGGCCGGCGAGAACCCCGGCCCCGGGCTGAAGATCCTGGCTTTCTCTGCGGCGATTGGCGCGTTCCTGAAGGCGGCAGCGGCCAGCGGCATGAAGTTGATCCCGGACACTGCCGCGGGTGCCGGCTTCTTCGGCAAGTACCTGGGCTACATGGGCACCAACCTGTCGCCGGCGCTGCTGGGCGTGGGCTACATCGTCGGCCTGAACATCGGCATCGTGGTGCTGTCCGGTTCGATCCTGTCCTGGCACATCGCCATTCCGCTCTACCACATGTTCTTCCTTGATGCCGACCCGGCGCTGGCCACCAGCATCGCCGGCGCGGGCGCGGAGGATATCGCCGGCGCGATCTGGTCGGCCAAGATCCGCTACCTGGGCGTCGGTGCGATGCTGATCGGTGGCGTATGGACCCTGTTCTCGCTGCGCAAGTCGCTGCTGTCGGGCGTCAAGAGCGGCGTGGCCGCGGCGCGCAAGGGCAGCGGCGAGCAGGTGGCGGAGACCGAGCGCGACCTGCCGATGAAGTGGATGCTGGTGGCGCTGGTCGCGTTCGTGGTGCCGCTGCTGCTGCTGTACCAGGCCATCGTCGGCATGTGGAGCGTGAGCATCCCGATGGCGGTCATCATGATCGTCGCCGGCTTCCTGTTCGTGTCGGTGTCGGCCTACCTGGCCGGCCTGGTGGGCAGTTCCAACAACCCGGTGTCGGGCATCACCATCGCCACCATCCTGTTCGCCTCCGCGGTGCTGCTGGTGCTGCTGGGCGAGGCCGGGCGGATGGCGGTGGGCAGCGCGGGCGCGCCGCTGGGCGCGGTGGCCGCGATCATGATCGGCGCGGTGGTGTGCTGCGCGGCCGCAGTGGGTGGCGACAACCTGCAGGACCTCAAGGCCGGCTACATCGTCGGCGCCACCCCGTGGAAGCAGCAGCTGATGCTGGGCATCGGCGCGTTCTCCTGCGCGCTGATCATGGCGCCGGTGCTGAACATCCTGTCGCAGGCCTACGGCATCGGCGCGCCCACCGCCGAGCATCCGAACCCGTTGTCGGCGCCGCAGGCCACGCTGATGGCTTCGGTCGCAAAGGGCATGTTCGGCGGCGAGCTGCCGTGGACGATCATCGGCATCGGGGCCGTCGTCGGCGCGGCGATCATCGCCATCGACGAGTGGCTGAAGGCCAGCGGCAAGAGCTTCCGGGTGCCGGTGCTGGCCGCGGCCATCGGCATCTACCTGCCGCTGGAGCTGATGGTGCCGATCTTCCTTGGCGGCCTGCTGGCCTATCTGGTCGAGAAGCGGCACGGCATCGTCGGCACCCGCGACGAGGCCCTGCGCGATCGCGCGCATCGTCCCGGCGTGCTGTTTGCCGCCGGCCTGATTACCGGCGAGGCGCTGATGGGCATCGCGGTGGGCGTGGCGATCTATGCCACCAAGGACCGCGAGGTGCTCGCCTTGCCCGCCCAGTTCCAGCAGGGCGAGGTCGTTGGCCTGGTCGTGCTGGCGCTGGTGGGCTGGCTGCTCTACCGCACCGGCGCCAAGGCCAACCCGAACGCCTGATCCATCCGGCGCCCGCGCCTGCGCGGGCGCCTCCATTTTCCGCTGCACGGAACCACTGCCATGACGCTTCGCCACGCCATCCTCCCGCTTGCCCTCGCCCTGTCCCTGCCGGCCGCCGCCAGCGCCGCCCAGCGCGGTTTCACCGTGCAGGACATGGCCTACATGGATCGCCACTCCTCGCCGACGCTGTCGCCTGACGGCCGCGTGCTGGTGTTCTCCAAGCGCACCGTGGACAAGGCCACCAACAAGTCCACCACCACGCTGTGGATGCGCAACCTGGTCACGCGCGACATCGCGCCGCCGAAGCAGGTCTCGCCCGAGGGCTGGAGCGTGAATTCGCCGGCGTTTTCGGCCGATGGCGGCACGCTGTACTTCCTCAGCGCCAAGTCGGGTTCGATGCAGCTGTACGCGATGCCGGCCGCCGGCGGCGACCCGAAGCGGCTGACCGACTTCGCCCTCGACGTGGACGGCTACAAGCTGTCGCCCGACGGCAAGCGGGTGGCGCTGGCGTTCGCGGTGTTTCCGGACTGCAAGGCCGATCTGGCGTGCACCAAGCAGAAGCTCGACGACGAGGCCGCGCGCAAGACCACCGGCCTGCTGTTCGACCGCATGTTCATCCGCCACTGGGACGCGTGGAACGACGGCCGCCTGAACCGCGTGTTCGCGGCGCCGCTGGGCGACGGCATGCTGACCTCGGCGACGCTGCTGAGCGGCGACATCCACGGCGACATCCCGTCCAAGCCGTTCGGCGACCTGTCGGACTTCGCCTGGTCGCCGGACGGCAAGAAGGTGGCGATGAGCGTGCGCCAGGCCGACCGCAGCGAGCCGTGGAGCACCAATTTCGACCTCTGGCTGGTGAATGCCGACGGCAGCGGCGCGCGCAACCTGACCCAAGCGAACAAGGCCTGGGACGCCGGCCCGGTGTTCAGCGCCGACGGCAAGACCCTGTACTACCGCGCGATGGCGCGCCCCGGCTTCGAGGCCGACCGCTTCGCGCTGATGGCGATGGACCTGGCCTCCGGCAAGACGAAGGAGATCGCGCCGCGCTGGGATGCCTCCGCCGACGGCATCACCCTCTCGGCCGACGGCAAGTGGCTCTACACCACCGCGCAGGAGCTGGGCCAGCACCCGCTGTTCCGCGTCTCGCTGGCCAACGGCGAAGTCGAAAGCGTGGTGAAGGACGGCAGCGTGTCGGCCTTCGACCTGGCCGGGCCGACCCTGGCGTTCTCGCGCAACACGCTGAAGACCGGCGATGTCATCGCCACCACCAGCGCCGACGGCAAGTCGCCGATCCGCGCGATCACGCCGTCGGCCGGCGAGATGCTGCCGGACGTGGCCTGGGGCGCCTTCGAGCAGTTCAACTTCATCGGCTGGAATGGCGAGACCGTGCATGGTTACGTCGTGAAGCCCTGGAACTACGAGGCCGGCAAGAAGTACCCGGTGGCCTTCCTGATCCACGGCGGCCCGCAGGGCAGCTTCGGCAACGGCTGGAGCTACCGCTGGAACCCGCAGACCTACGCAGGGCAGGGCTACGCGGTGGTGATGATCGACTTCCACGGCAGCACCGGCTACGGCCAGAAGTTCACCGACGCGATCAGCGGCCACTGGGGCGACCGCCCGCTGGAAGACCTGCAGAAGGGCTGGGCGGCGGCGCAGCAGAAGTACGGCTTCCTCGACGGCGACAAGGCCTGCGCGCTGGGCGCCAGCTACGGCGGCTTCATGGTCAACTGGATCGCCGGCAACTGGAATGAACCGTGGAAGTGCCTGGTCAGCCACGACGGCGTGTTCGAGAACCACGCCATGGGTTATGCCACCGAGGAGCTGTGGTTCAGCGAGTGGGAAAACGGCGGCACGCCGTACGAGAACCTCGCCGACTACCAGAAGTTCAACCCGGCCAACCATGTGGCCAACTTCAAGGTGCCGATGCTGGTGATCCACGGCCAGCTGGACTACCGGATCCCGGTCGAGCAGGGCATCGCGCTGTTCACCGCCAACCAGCGCAAGGGCGTGGAATCGCAGTTCCTGTACTTCCCGGACGAGAACCACTGGGTGCTGAAGCCGCAGAACAGCGTGCAGTGGCACGAGACGGTGAATGCCTGGTTGAAGAAGTACATCGGCCAGTGACGCCTGTTCACGGCATCCCGGCATTGCCGGGGTGCCGCTTTCCCCGCCGCAAAGAAGATGAAGCCCGGTGCTGGCGCTGGCCGGGGATGGGAGCCGCCTGCACATGAATGAAGTTTCCGGCACTGCGCTGATCGGCAGCGACGCCGCCGTCCTGGGCCTGCTTGCGGCCATCCTCGGCTTCGTGTTCTGGGGCGCCGCGCGCGAGCAGGGCATCTGGAAGAAATTCTATGCGGTGGTGCCGGCTCTGCTGCCCTGCTACCTGCTGCCGGCGGTCGCCAACAGCACCGGCCTGATCGACGGCGCCGGCTCGGGCCTGTACCCGATGGCGCGCGACTACCTGCTGCCGGCGTCGCTGGTGCTGTTCTGCGTGTCGATGGACATCGGCGGCATCGTCCGGCTGGGGCCGAAGGCGCTGATCATGTTCCTCACCGGCACGGCCGGCGTGATGCTGGGCGCGCTGGTCTCGTTCACCGCGATGGGCGCGCTGCACCCGGAAACGGTGGCCGGCGAAACCTGGCGGGGCATGACCACGCTGACCGGCAGCTGGATCGGCGGCGGCGCCAACCAGGCGGCGATGAAGGAAGTGTTCGAGGTCGATGCCACCCTGTTCGGCCAGTTCGCCGCGGTCGACGTGATCGTGGGCTACGTGTGGATGGCGGCGCTCCTGTTCATGGCCTCGCGCGCGGACTGGTGGGATCGCTGGCTGAAGGCGGACACCTCCGCCATCGACGCGCTCCGCAAGCGCATGGCCAGCTACCAGGAGCAGCACGCGCGGATCGCCTCGCTGACCGACCTGATGCTGATCTTCGCGGTGGCGATCGGCGCCACCGGGCTTGCCCACCAGCTGGCCGAGCCGCTGGTCGCGTGGATCCGCTCGCTGCCCGCCGAATGGCGGCTGCAGGACTACAGCCTGGATTCGCGCTTCTTCTGGATCGTGGTGATCGCCACCGCGGCCGGGGTGCTGCTCAGCCTGACCCGCGCGCGCCAGCTGGAGGGCGCCGGCGCCTCGAAGGTCGGCACCGTGTTCCTGTACGTGTTGATCGCCACCATCGGCATGCAGATGGACCTGAAGGCGCTGGCCGACAAGCCGCTGCTGCTACTGCTGGGGCTGATCTGGATCCTGGTCCACGCCGGGCTGCTGCTGCTGGTGGCGCGGCTGATCCGTGCGCCGCTGTTCTTCATGGCGGTCGGCTCGCAGGCCAACATCGGTGCCGCTGCCAGCGCGCCGGTGGTGGCCGGTGCGTTCCACCCGGCGCTGGCGCCGGTCGGCGTGCTGCTGGCGGTGCTCGGCTACGTGCTCGGCACCTACTGCGCCTACCTGACCGGAGTGATGCTGCAGGGCCTGGCCGGCGCCTGAGGGCGGCCGGCTACAGCCAGTCGATCCGGCGCAGGTAGCGGTACAGGCCCACGCAGACCAGGCCCACCACGCCGATCAGGGCCAGGTAGGAATAGCGCCCGTGCAGTTCCGGCATGTGCTCGAAGTTCATGCCGTACCAGCTGGTGATCAGGGTCGGCGCCGCGAGCAGCGCGGCCCAGCCGGCCAGGCGCTTGACGATCTCGCCCTGCGCCACGGTGACCAGCGAGAGGTTCACGTTCATCGCCGCGGCCACCATCTCGCGCAGGGTGTCGATGCTGTCGCCCACCCGCGCGGCGTGGTCGAGCACGTCGCGGAAATACGGCTTCACCTCGTCGGGGATGGCGAACGCCGGGGTGCGGATCAGCTGCGAGAGGATGTCCTGCATCGGCGCCACCGCCAGCCGCATCTGGGTCAGCTCCTTGCGCAGCGCGTACAGGCGCTTGATGGTGCCGCGCTTGTAGCTTTCGGCGAACACGTCCTGCTCCAGCGCGTCGAGCTCGCGCTCGTAGTCCGACACGATCGGCTGGTAGTTGTCGACGATGAAATCCAGCACCGCGTGCAGGGCGACGCTGGGCCCCTGCGCGAGCAGGTCGGGTTCGCGCTCCAGCCGCTGCCGCACCGACGCGAAGCTGAGCGAGGCGCCGTGGCGGACCGTCATCAGGTAGCGCGGGCCGATGAAGACGTGGGTTTCGCCGAAGCGCACGTGGCCGTCCAGCTGCTGCGCGGTGTGCGCGGCGATGAACAGGCTGTTGCCGTAGGGTTCGACCTTCGGCCGCTGGTGCGCATGATGGGCGTCCTCCACGGCGAGGTCGTGCAGGCCGAACTCGTCCTGCAGCGCATCGAGCAGGCGCTCCTCCGGCTCGTACAGCCCGACCCAGACGAAGCCGCCGTCCGCATCCGCGAGCACGTCGCTGATCTCGTCGAGGGTGATGTCGCGGCGATGGCCGTTGCGGTCGTAGGCCGCGCAGTTGACCACGCAGGCGGGCAGGACGGTGCTGGCGTTCATCGCCGCATCCTGCCCGCGCGCGGCGGGCGCATCAAGCGCGCGACGGCCGCGGCCAGCAGCGGGCGAGCGCGAAATGCAGCGGCAGCAGCAGCGCGATCCAGTGGCCGTTGCGTTGCGGCACGGCCTGCAGCCACAGCGGCAGGCAGGCCAGCGCCGCCAGCACCGCCACCGCCACCAGCAGCGCGCGGAAGCGCGGCGACGGCGTGCGTCCGCGCAGCAGCGCCCACGCGCCGGGCAGCAGCAGCAGGCACAGCGGATCGAACAGCAGCAGGTTGCGGTTGGCCCACAGCGCGCGGTGTTCGGTGAACGCCCAGCCCAGCGCCAGCACCGCGCCCAGCAAACCGCACAGCAGCCAGAACCCGCCGGCCAACGCCGCCAGCGTGCGCGGGCTGCGCCGCGCCATGGCCAGCGCGACCAGCGCGAGCGCGATGCCCGCCAGCAGCCACGGCCACAACGGCCAGGCCCGTTCCATCGGCTCGGCGGCCTGCCGCTGCGGCAGCAGCTCGATTTCCGATGCCACCAGCGGACGGCCGTCGGCGCGGGTCGCCTTGCGCAGGTCGTCGGCCAACCGGCGGGGCACGAAACCCTGCTCCCAGCGGGACAGCGCGCGGTCGCCGTAGGGCCCGATGCCGATGTCGAAGCCCAACCACATCCACGGCGCCGGCGCGGCCAGCCGCAGCGATTCGCTGCGGTAGGTATCGCCGCTGGAGCGGCCCTCCAGCTGCTTGCGCAGGCGGCCGTCCAGCGCCCTGTCCAGCGCGTCGCGCACGCGGGTAGCGCAGTTGTCGGTGAAGTAGTCGTAGCGGTAGCGCGCGTTCTCGGGCCTGGCGTTCTCGGCCAGGTCGGCGGCCAGCCGCCGCGCCTGCACGGGGTCCAGGTCCAGCCATTGCAGGGTCGCGCCGCGGCCGACCTCGCGGTAGTAGGCCAGGTCTTCTTCCAGCGGCAGCGCCACCAGCAGATAGCGCATCTCGCCCTTGGCGAAGCGCGCCGCGAAGCCGTCCTCGTCCAGGTCGAAGAAGCCGAAGTTGTAGCTGACCGGGCCGGGGCCGGCCGGATCGTCGACCACGATCGCATCGTGGCCGAAGCGTTCCCAGAAGATGTCGCCCGGCCCCATCGTCACCACGCCGATGCGCGGGGCGGGGAGCTGCGGCGGCGCCGCAGGTTGCGCCCGTGCGAATCCGGCCGCGCAAAGCAGCAGCAAAAGCGCCCACAGCGCGGCGATGCGCATGCCCCGTTCCGCCGGTTCCGTCAGCGCGGATACGGCGGCCTCAGGCCTCCGCATGCACGCCCACATGCAGCGCGATCAACCGGCGCGCATCGGCGCGCGCCACGCGGAAGCTGAAGCGGCCCAGGGTCAATTCCTCGCCGGCTTCCGGCAGGTGGCCGATGGCGGCGGTGAGCAGCCCGCCGATGGTGTCGTACTCGTCGTCGTCGAAGTCGGCGCCGAAGCGTTCGTTGAAGTCGGCGATCGGGGTCAGCGCATCCACCACGAACTGGCCGTCGGCCTGCGCCGCGATCAGCACACCCTCGTCGGCGGCATCGTCGTGTTCGTCGTCGATGTCGCCGACGATCTCCTCCAGCACGTCCTCGATGGTGACCAGCCCCGCCACGCCGCCGTACTCGTCGATCACGATGGCCATGTGGTTGCGCGACTGCCGGAACTCGCGCAGCAGCACGTTGAGGTTCTTCGACTCCGGGATCAGCACGGCCGGCCGCAGCAGCGCGTGGATGCTGGCCGGGCCGTTGTCGGCGACCACCCCGCGCAGCAGGTCCTTGGCCAGCAGGATGCCCAGGATCTCGTCCTTGTCCTCGCCGTGCACCGGGAAGCGCGAGTGGCCGGATTCCACCACCTGTTTCATCAGGTCCAGGAACTTGCCGTCCGCGGGCAGCGCCACCATCTGCGAGCGCGACACCATCACGTCGCCCACGGTCATGTCGGCGATGTTCACCGCGCCTTCCATCATCCGCAGGGTGTCGGGGCCGATCAGGCCGTCGGCCTGCACGTCCCGCAGCAGTTCGACCAGGTCCTCGCGGCTGGTCGGCTCGCCGGAAAGGGCGGCACTGATGCGCTCCAGCCAGGATCGGTGGGGTTTCTCGGCGGGTCTTTCTTCAGAGTCGGCCGGGAGCCGACTGTCGTCCTCGGACATGGGGCGTGGGGGCCTCGTGGTTGCAACGGTGTGGAGTCTAGCGAATCCGCGTGGCGGCGGCAGGAACGGCGTGGCTCAGGCGTCGAGGTAGGGGTCCGGCAGCCCCAGCCCGGCCAGGATCTCGCGCTCCAGCTGCTCCATCGCCTCGGCCTCCTGCGCGTCTTCGTGGTCCCAGCCCAGCAGGTGCAGGCAGCCATGCACGGTCAGGTGGGCGTAGTGCGCGTTCAGCGGCTTGCCCTGTTCCCGCGCCTCGCGGGCGACCACCGGCGCGCATAGCACCAGGTCGCCCAGCAGCGGCAGCTTCACGCCCTTCGGCAGGCCTTCCGGCAGTTCCGCCGGGAAGCTGAGCACGTTCGTGGCGTAGTCCTTGCCGCGATAGTGGTGGTTGAGCGCGCGGCCTTCCTTCTCGTCGACGATGCGGATGGCCAGGTCGGCTTCGCGGATGCGGCCTTCCAGCGCCGCCGCCACCCACTTGCGGAAGCTCACCGCGGCCGGCACGCCGGCACGGGGCGCGGCATAGCCAACGGCGACATCAAGATGGATCGGCCCCTTCGTCATGCCCGCATCCTACGCCTGTCCATTGGCCGCATCGCGTGCTTCGTACGCATTCACGATGCGCGCCACCAGCGGGTGCCGGACCACGTCGCGGGCCTCGAAGAAGGTGAAGCTCACCCCCTCCACCCCGCGCAGCACCTCCACCGCGTCCTTCAGGCCGGACTTCTGGTGCTTGGGCAGGTCGATCTGGGTCAGGTCGCCGGTGATGACCGCGGTGCTGCCGAAGCCCAGCCGGGTCAGGAACATCTTCATCTGCTCGATGCTGGTGTTCTGCGCTTCGTCCAGGATCACGAAGGCGTCGTTGAGCGTGCGCCCGCGCATGTAGGCCAGCGGCGCGATCTCGATGACGTTGCGTTCCAGCAGCCGCGCCACCTTTTCCACCCCCAGCATTTCGTAGAGCGCGTCGTACAGCGGGCGCAGGTACGGATCCACCTTCTGGGTCAGGTCGCCCGGCAGGAAGCCCAGCTTCTCGCCGGCCTCAACCGCCGGCCGCACCAGGATCAGCCGCTGCACCCGCGACTGGTTCAGCGCGTCCACCGCCATCGCCACCGCGAGGAAAGTCTTGCCGGTGCCGGCCGGGCCGACGCCGAAGTTGATGTCGTGGCTGGCGATGGCCTGCAGGTAGCGGCGCTGGTTGGCGCCGCGGCCGCGCAGGGTGCCGCGCTTGACCCGCACTGCGATGTCGTCGGTTGCCGGTGCGGCCGCTGCCGGCGCAGGTTCGTCGCCGGCGAAGGCGCCCAGGCGCAGGTGCACGGCATGTTCGTCCAGCGGCTCGCTGGCAGCATCCTCGTAGAGCCGGCGCAGGAACGATTCCGCGCGCGCGGCCGTCTCGGCATCGTCGGCGTCGACGCGGAACACGCTGCCGCGGTTGGCGATCGCCACGCCCAGGCGCAGCTCGACCAGGCGCAGGTGGGCGTCGAACGGCCCGCTCAGGTTGGCCAGGCGCTCGATGTCGTCCGGCTCCAGGGTGAAATCGCGATGTGGCATAGACCGCGCAGGGTAGCGCGGCCGGGGAGTGTCCGCCACGTTGCGGCAGCGCGGCTTGCCTCCCGCGGGCCGCTTGTCGCATTGTTGCGGGATCGTTTTTTCCGGGGATCAAAATGCGCAACCTCACCTGGGCCCTGCTGGTGGCGCTGTCCGCGGCGCCGGCCTTCGCCGCCGACGTCACCGTGCTGACTGCCCACCGCATCCACACGATGGACGCCGCGCGGCCGCAGGCGCAGGCAATGGCCTTCGACGCGTCGGGCAAGGTGCTCGCGGTCGGCGAGGCGGAGGCGCTGCTGGCCCGTCATCCCGGCGCGAAGCGGCTCGACCTGGGCAATGCCACCGTGGTGCCGGGGTTGATCGACGCGCACGGCCACATGTCCGGCCTGGGCTGGGCGATGCTGACCGCCGACCTGGTGGATACCGCCAGCAAGGCCGAGATCCTGGAGCGGCTGCGCGCCAAGGCGAAGGAATTGAAGCCGGGCGAGTGGCTGATCGGCCGCGGCTGGGACCAGAACGACTGGCCTGAGAAGACATTCCCGACTGCCGCCGACCTGGATGCGGCGTTCCCCGACCGGCCGGTCTGGCTGTCGCGCATCGACGGCCATGCCGGCTGGGCCAACAGCGCCGCCATGCGCGCGGTCAAGCGTGACCTGTCCGGCAGCTGGCAACCGGACGGCGGCACCATCCATCGCGACGACGCCGGCCAGCCGACCGGCGTGTTCATCGACAACGCGATGGCGCTGGTCGATGCGGCGCAACCGGCCGCCAGCGAAGCCACCGCGGAGAAGGCGCTGGCGCTGGGCATGCGGGCGGCGGTGCAACACGGCCTGACCGGCGTGCACGACGCCGGCGTTCCGCTGGCGGAGTTGCGGCGCTACCAGCGCCTGGCGGATCGCGGGCAGGTGCCGCTGCGCATCTACGCGATGGCCGACGGCAACAGCGCCGCGCTGGAATCGCTGTGCGCCAACGGCCTGTACCGGCATCCGTCCGGCCGCCTGCAGATGCGCGCGGTCAAGCTCTACGCCGACGGCGCGCTGGGCAGCCGCGGCGCGGCGATGCTCTCGGACTACAGCGACGACCACGGCAATCGCGGCCTGCTGGTGATGTCGCCTGAGGAGCTGGCCGCCGCCACTGCCAAGGCGCGCCGCTGCGGCGTGCAGGTGGCTTCCCATGCCATCGGCGACCGCGGCAACCGGATCGTGCTGGACACCTATGCCCGCGAGCTGGGCAAGGACGCGGCCGGCGGCCATCGCTGGCGCATCGAGCACGCGCAGATCCTCTCGCACGAGGACCTGCCGCGGCTGGCGCAGCTGCACGTGATCGCCTCGATGCAGCCCACCCACGCCACCAGCGACATGCCGTGGGCGGAGGACCGGGTGGGGCCGCAGCGCATCGTCGGCGCCTATGCGTGGCGCCAGCTGCGCGACGCCGGCACCCATCTGGCGCTGGGCTCGGACTTTCCGGTGGAATCGGTGGATCCGCGCCTGGGCCTGTATGCCGCGGTGAGCCGCGCCGATGCGAAGGGCCTGCCGGCGGGCGGCTGGTATCCGGACGAGAAGCTGACCGCCTTCGAAGCCTTGCGCGGCTTCACCCTTGAGGCGGCCTACGCCGGCTTCGCGGAGAACGAAGTCGGCAGCCTCGCGCCCGGCAAGCGCGCCGATTTCGTGGTGCTGGCCGAAGACCCGCTGGCGGTGCCGGACGCAGCCTTGCGCACGCTGACGGTCCAGGCCACCTATGTGGACGGCAAGCCGGTGTTCGAGGCGGGGCGGAAGTGAGTGACAGCGGTGGCTGTGTCGATGGCATCGCCGTGGGCGAAGCAGCCGCACCGCGGTCGAAGGCGTGGGGAATCACCTTCGTGGTGTTCGGCCTGTTCCACATCGCCGACTGGCTGTATGGCGGACTCGACGAACCGTTCCGGCTCATGACCGGGCTGGGGTTCCTGTTGCTGGCGCCGGAGGCATTCCGCAACCCGATCAGCCTGCGCATGCCATTGCGGCAAGCGTTCGCGCCGCGGCCACGGGCGAGTGGGGCGCATGACTGGCTGGCGGCGCTGGGCGTCCTGCTGTTGCTCGCGGCGCTGGCGATGCGCTGGCTGTGATGCGGGGCGGTCGCCGGGCCGGAGCGCTTGCGCCCCGGCCTGTTGGCGGCCCGCGTTTGCCCCGGGTCAGGCGACGGCTTCGGCGGTGGTGACCACCCGCCCGCGCAGCGAATTGCTCAGCGCGGCGGTGATCTCCACGTCCACGAAGTGCCCGATCAGGCGCGGGTGCGCGGGGAAATTCACCGAGCGCATGTTCTCGGTCTTGCCGGTCAGCTCGTTCGGATCCTTGCGCGACGGGCCTTCCACCAGCACCGTCTGCACGGTGCCCACCATCGCCTGCGAAATGGTCGCCGCGTGCGCGCTGATGTGCTTCTGCAGGCGGTCCAGCCGCGCGTGCTTCTCCTCGCTGCTGGTGGTGTCCTCGAGATCGGCCGCGGGCGTGCCCGGCCGGCGCGAATAGATGAACGAGAAGCTCTGGTCGAAGCCGACGTCCTCGATCAGCTTCATCGTCTTCTCGAAATCCGCCTCGGTCTCGCCGGGGAAGCCGACGATGAAGTCGGACGAGACCGAGATGTCCGGCCGCACCGCGCGCAGCTTGCGGATCTTCTGCTTGAACTCCAGCGCGGTGTAGCCGCGCTTCATCGCCGACAGGATGCGGTCGCTGCCGGCCTGCACCGGCAGGTGCAGGTAGTTGGCCAGCTTGGGCACGTCGCGGTAGGCCTCGATCAGCGAGTCGGAAAATTCCAGCGGGTGCGAGGTGGTGAAGCGGATGCGGCCGATGCCGTCGATTTCGGCAATCGCGCGGATCAGCAGCCCCAGATCGGCAACCTCTCCGCCATCGCCAAGCGGCCCGCGGTAGGCGTTGACGTTCTGGCCCAGCAGGTTGACCTCGCGCACGCCCTGCGCGGCCAGTTCGGCCACTTCGGTCAGCACCGACTCGAACGGGCGGCTGATCTCCTCGCCGCGGGTGTAGGGCACCACGCAGTAGGAGCAGTATTTCGAGCAGCCTTCCATGATCGAGACGAAGGCGGTCGGCCCTTCCGCGCGCGGCTCGGGCAGGCGGTCGAACTTCTCGATCTCGGGGAAGCTGATGTCCACCTGCGGCCGCCCGGAGTCGCGCCGCTCGCGCAGCAGTTCCGGCAGCCGGTGCAGGGTCTGCGGGCCGAACACCAGGTCCACGTAGGGCGCGCGGTCGAGGATGGCCGCGCCTTCCTGCGAGGCCACGCAGCCGCCCACGCCAATGATGACGGGGCGCTCGCCTTGCTTCAGGCCCTTCCAGCGGCCCAGCTGGCTGAATACCTTTTCCTGCGCTTTTTCGCGGATCGAGCAGGTATTGATCAGGATCACGTCGGCTTCTTCGGCGTTCGTGGTCAGTTCCATGCCTTCCTCGGCGTGCAGCACATCGGCCATGCGGGCCGAGTCGTACTCGTTCATCTGGCAGCCGTGGGTCTGGATGTAGAGCTTTTTTGCCCCGGGGCGCGACGGGCGGGCGGGCGGCGGCGAGGGCAGCGGATGCAGATCGGTCATGGCAGGTGTCCGGGGCGCGGCGGGTAGTCCGGGCCGGTGAGGGGAGGGCAATTCTACTGGCAGCTCATCCTGCCTGAACGAGAGCCATTTAAAATGGTTCTTCTCCCAACTGAGGGGAAAGGCGCACGGCCGACCGGGCAGACTTGCT
>NZ_JAXOFT010000016.1:0-46147 GCF_036409385.1 Thermomonas sp. LB-4
CACATGCCAGCCTCGGCTACAGACCACCCATCACCCGCATCCAACTGAACAACGTAGTGGGTTTACACAGCTAGGCGTCGCTCAGCGCAACGCCTGGCGGGCCTTCTCGCGCTCGGTATCGATGATGTTCTGGCGCGTGGCCAGCCGCGCCTCGTCCAGCGTCTTCGGATCCGCCCGCAGCAGCGGCTCGATGTAGCGCGCCCGCAGTTCATCCGCCGCGCCGGCCTGGCCGCGCGTGCGCAGCAGGCCTTCCAGCTGCCAGGCCGCATCGACGGTGCGCGCATCCTCGTGCCCCAGCGCGACGTCGGCCAGGGCCAGGAACTCGCGGTAGCTGGCGATGGCGAGTTCGGACTGGCCCAGTTCGTCCGCGGCCTGGGCGCGGATGATGTAGCCCATCAGCAGTTCGCGGTGGCGCTCGCCCAGCACCTGCCGCGCGTTCGCCAGGTAGCGCGCCAGCTGGGCCAGCGCATCCTGCGCGCGCCCGGCCTGGTACAGGGTGGCGGCGCGGTTGAGCTGGATGACCATGGTGTCCGGATGCGACGGCCCCAGCATGCGCATCCGCGCATCGGCCACCTGCTCCTGCAGCGGGATGGCGCGCGCGAAGTCGCCGGAACGGGCGTAGACGGTGGACAGGTTGAGCAGGCCGCGCAGCGTCTGCGGATGGTCGGCGCCCATCACCCGCGTGCGGGCCTCGACCACCGCCTGCGCGATCGGCAACGCCTGCGCGTTGTCGCCGCTGTCGCTGAGCATGTTCGCCAGATTGCCCAGTTCGCCCAGCGTGGACGGATGCGCGGCGCCGAGGCGCCGGGTCTGGATCGCCGCCAGTTCGCGCTGCATCGCCACCGCGCCGGCCTTGTCGCCGGTCATGATGCGCATGATCGCCAGGTTGTGCTGGGCACTGAGCGTATCGGCATGGTCCTTGCCCAAGGTGGCGGCGCGGATCGCCACCACCGTTTCCAGCAGCTTGCGCCCTGCTTCCGGCTCGCCCATCCGCCCCAGCAACGTCGCCAGGCTGTTGGTGACTTCGGTGGCAGCCGCATCCCGTTCGCCGCGCAGGCCGATCGCATCGGCGCGCAACGCCTCCAGCAGCGCGCGCGCGCGCGGGCGATCGCCCAGCGCGGCAATGGCGTCGGCCTGGTCCAGCCGCAGCTTGATCCGCAGCGGATCATCGGTTGGCAACGACGCGGCATCGCGCAATGCGGTCTCCGCCAGCGCCAGCCCCTCCTTCGTGCGGGCAGCCTCCAGCAGCGCCCGGACCTGCGCCTGGCGCGCCTTGAGGGTCTGTGGCGCGGAGGCGCCCAGCGCGCGGGCGCGGTAGTCGGCCACCTGCGCGAACCCCGCCGCGGCTTCCGCCGGCAACCCCAATGCCATGCGCACCCGCGCCACCGACTCGCGCAGGTCGGCGGCCAGCGCCGGATCCTTGGCGAAATCGCGGCCGATGGCGCGCTCGGCATTGGCCAGGATGCTGCCGTCGATCACCGAGCGCGCAAGATCGGGCGTGCTGGCCTGCGCAAGGCCGCGTTCGAACGCGGACGTGTCGCCACCCGCCTGCCGCGCGACCTGGCTACGCAGGTCGCGGCCGATGTCGATGCCCATCGCCTCGATGTCGATGCCTTCCAGCATCGACTGCTGGAACGCCGCCACCCGCTCCAGCTGCGCATTGCGCTGCTCCGCGATGGCGCGCTGGGCGCGCGCCTGCAGCAGGCCGTAGACCGACAGCGCCAGCCCACCGACCAGCGCCAGCGCGACCAGCGATGCGGCCAGGATGCCGGTGCGGTGGCGCTGCGCGAACTTGCGCCAGACATATCCGCGGCCGTGCGGCGCCGCCTGCAGCGGCTGACCATCGAGGAAGCGCTGCAGGTCCTCGGCCAGCGCGGCGGCGGACGGGTAGCGTTCGCCGCGCTCGAAGCGCATCGCCTTGGCCACCACCCAATCCAGCTCGTTGCGCAGCACCCGGCGCATCCGCGGCAGCGGCTCCCGCCGCGCCTGCGCGATGCGCCCGGCGTCCGCCGGGGACAGCGTGGACAGCTGCGCCGACGGCAGCCGCAGCGTGTGCGCGCCGCTGGCCGCGGTTTCGCCGTGGGCATTCGGCCGCTGCCCGGTGAGCAGCTCGCACAGCACCACCCCCAGCGCGTAGACGTCGCTGCGGGTATCCACCAGCGCCTGGTCGCCGCCGGCCTGCTCCGGGCTCATGTAGTCGGGCGTACCCGCGACCTCGCCGCCCGGTCCCGGCGAGGTGGCGGTGGCGATGCCGAAGTCGATGATCTTCGGCAGCGGCCGGCCGTCCACCTCGTCCACCAGCAGGTTGCCGGGCTTGAGGTCGCGATGGATCACGCCCTTCTGGTGCGCGTGCTGCACGCCCTCGCACACGCGCACGAACAGCGCGATGCGCTCGCGCAGCGACAGCGCGTGCTGGTCGCAGTAAGTGGTGATGGGGCTGCCGGCGATGAACTCCATCGCGAAGTACGGATGGCCATCGGCAGTGGCGCCGGCGTCGTAGATCTGGGCGATGGCCGGGTGCCGCATGCGCGCCAGCAGCTGGCGCTCGACCTCGAAATAGGCCACCCGGCGCGCGTCCAGCTGCTGCCCGCGCAGCAACTTGAGCGCGACCGTGCGCCGCACAGGTTCGAGCTGCTGCGCGCGATAGACGTCGCCCATGCCGCCGCGGCCGAGCAGCGCCTCGATGCGGTAGTGGCCCAGTTGCGCACCCGGCGCCAGCGTTTCGCCCGCCGCGGCCGCGGCCGCGGGTGCGCGCGTCGCCAGCAGCTCGGTACGGTCCGGATCGTCCTGTGTGTGCTGCGCCATCGGTGCTCCCCCTGCGCGCATTCTAGCCGGGGCGGCGCGCCGCCTACCCGCGGCGTTACATTCCATGGTCCTGCGTCAGCCGCCCCGCCATGACTGCCGATTCCACGCCACAGGACACCACCCAGCGCACGCTGCTCAGCGAAGGGCCGGTGCGGCCGACGCCACGCTCGGCCTGCGTGGTGGTGATTCAAGGCCAGGGCCTGGGCGGCCGCGCCGACATCGGCGATGCCGTGCTGCTGGTCGGGCGCGCCCACGAGGCCGGCCTGTCGATCCCGCACAAGAGCGTATCCCGCCAGCATTGCCGGATCTGGCGCGACGCCGGCGGGCAATACCGCATCCGCGACCTGGGCGCGACCAATGCCACCCGCCTCAACGAAGCGCGGCTGCAGGCGGGCGCCGACGTGCTGCTTGCCGACGGCGACCGCATCACCGTGGGCGAAAGCCTGCTCAAGTTCATCGCCCAGGACAGCGTGGAAGCGCGCTACCACGAGGAGATCTACCAGCTGGCGGTGCACGACCCGCTGACCGAACTGCACAACCGCAGGCACTTCTGCGAGATGGCGGACAAGGAAATCGGCCGCGCCCTGCGCCATGGCCGTCCGCTGGCGCTGTGCATCATCGACGTCGACCTGTTCAAACCGGTCAACGACCGCTACGGCCACATCAGCGGCGACGAGGTGCTGCGCCAGATCGGCGCACTGGTGCGCAGCCACGCCCGCAACGACGACCTGGCCGCGCGCATCGGCGGCGAGGAGTTCGCGTTGCTGTTGTCGGAATGCGAACGCGAGTCCGCGGTGCGCCTGGCGGAGCGGCTGCGCGAGGCGGTTGCCGTCGCCAGTTTCGCGCCCGGCGGCGAGCCGCAGCGCATCACCATCAGCATCGGCATCGCCACGCTGTCCGCAGACCGCGACAGCCGCCCCGCGCTGATGGCAGCCGCCGACGCTGCGCTCTACCGCGCCAAGAGCGAAGGCCGCAACCGCGTCTGCGTCGAAGACTGAAACGCCGACGCCTGCGCGGATGCGCGCGTCAGCCTTGCCACGGCCGCTTGCCGTGCGGGAACACCAGCAGCCAGACCAGCGCTGTCCACGCGCAGGCCGCCGCCCAGCCGGCCATGATGTCGGACGGGTAATGCACGCCGAGATAGACGCGCGACAAGCCCACCAGCACCACGAAGCCGGCCATCGGCACGGCGATCCACCAGCGCCAGCGCGTGTGCCAGACCAGCAGGATGAGCACCATCGCCAGCGTCATCGAACCCATCGCGTGGCCACTGGGAAAGCTGTAGCTGCTTTCCGGGGCGATCGACTCCCACAGCGATGGCCGCTCGCGCGCGAACAGCTGCTTGGCGCCGAGGTTGAGCAGCGCCGAGCCGCCCAGCGCGATGCCGGCGAACAGGCCCTCGCGCAGCTTGCGCCGCGCCGCCAGCAGCAGCACCAGGGCGATGTCGAACGGCACCACGCCCCACGCGTAGCCCAGCTTGGAAGCCAGCAGGAACAACCTGTCGAAGCCGGCGTCGGACATGGCCCGCGCGAGCAGCAGGATGGGCGCGTCGAACGGGATCGCCTCGGCCTCGCGCACCTCGTCGGCCAGTTCGCCGAACGCCCATAACGGCAGCAGGATGGCGATGAACGCCAGCAGCAGGCGCCGCCAGCGCTGGCGCAGGAATGCCAGGCCGAACCGCGCGTCCTCGCGGACGATGTCGCCGGGGTTACGGATGCGCCCGGCCCGCGTACTTGCGATCAACGTAGTCGTCGATCAGGGCGACGAACTCGTGGGCGATGTTGTCGCCGCGCAGGGTCACGGTCTTTTCGCCATCGACGAACACCGGCGCGGATGGCGCCTCGCCGGTGCCGGGCAGCGAGATGCCGATATTGGCGTGGCGCGATTCGCCGGGCCCGTTGACCACGCAGCCCATCACCGCCAGCGTCATGTTCTCCGCGCCGGGATGGCTGATCTTCCACTCCGGCATCTTCGCGCGGACATGCTCCTGCACCACCTTGGCCAGTTCCTGGAAGAACTCGGAAGTCGTCCGGCCGCAGCCCGGGCAGGCGGTGACCATCGGGGTGAACGCGCGCAGGCCCATGGTCTGCAGCAGCTCCTGCGCCACGATCACTTCCTGCGTGCGCGAGGCGCCCGGCTCCGGGGTCAGCGAAATGCGGATGGTGTCGCCGATCCCTTCCTGCAGCAGCACGCCCAGCGCCGCGCTGGAGGCCACGATGCCCTTGCTGCCGATGCCGGCCTCGGTCAGGCCAAGGTGCAGGGCGAAGTCACTGCGCCGCGCCAGGTCGCGGTACACAGCGATCAGCTCCTGCACGCCGGACACCTTGGCGCTGAGGATGATCTTCCCGGCCGGCAAGCCCAGCTCCACCGCGCGCTGCGCCGATTCCAGCGCGGACAGGATCAGCGCCTCGCGCATCACCCGGCCGGCGTCCCACGGCTCTGCGCGCTGCGCGTTCTCGTCCATCAGCCGCGCCGCCAGCGTCTGGTCCAGCGAGCCCCAGTTGGCGCCGATCCGAACCGGTTTGCCGTATTGGATGGCGAACTCGATCAGCTGCGCGAACTGGGTGTCCTTCTTCTTGCCGAAACCGACGTTGCCGGGATTGATGCGGTACTTCGCCAACGCCTCGGCGCAGGCCGGCTCGTTCGCCAGCAGCGTGTGGCCGTTGTAGTGGAAGTCACCGATGATCGGCACGTTGATGCCCATCATCGCCAGCCGCTCGACGATCCGCGGAATCGCGGCGGCGGCCTCGGCGGTGTTCACCGTCACCCGCACCAGCTCGGAACCGGCGCGCCAGAGTTCGGCGATCTGCCTGCTGGTGGAGGCCACGTCGGCGGTGTCGGTATTGGTCATCGACTGCACCACGACCGGCGCGCCGCCGCCCACCTGCACGCCGCCGATCTCGACGGAGCGGGTGATGCGGCGGACCAGCGGGCCGAAGTGGTCGGGGGCGGGGGTGGTCATGCGCCCATTTTAGCGGGGCGATGCACTGACAGGCGTGGTTTGGCTGCGGGGCGGGCCTGCTTCGAGTGCAGCAGGGGTGAGCCCGCATGGCTTGCGCCGGATGCGGCGCAAGCGTGCGAACGCCCTTCACGCGCCCTGACGGGTCGGGTCGGGCCGCGAGGCGCGCGCGGCAGCGCATCGCAGCCGGATGCAAAGCCCAGGCGGCGAGCCAGGCCCGCCGCGCAGCCAAGCCAGGCAGCCACAAGCAGCGCATCGCGTGCCGCGAAACCGCGCATTTCGCTACGATGCCCGCATGCAACGCGACGCCAGCATCCTCACCCCCAGCCAGCTGAACACGCTGGCGCGCGACCTGCTGGAAGGCAGTTTTCCCAGCGTCGTGGTTGAGGGCGAGATCGGCAACTTGGCGCGGCCGTCGTCCGGCCACCTGTACTTCACCCTCAAGGACGCCCGCGCGCAGGTGCGCTGCGCGCTGTTCAAGCCCAAGAGCCAGTGGCTGAACTTCATCCCGCGCGAGGGCCTGAAGGTGCTGGCGCGCGGGCGCCTGACCCTGTACGAGGCACGCGGCGACTACCAGCTGGTGTTGGACGGGATGGAGGACGCCGGCGAAGGCGCGCTGCGGCGCGCCTTGGAGGAACTGAAGGCACGCCTGCAGGCGGAGGGGCTGTTCGATCCGGCCCGCAAGCGCGCCCTGCCCGCTTTCCCGCGCCGCATCGCGGTGCTGACCTCGCCCTCCGGCGCGGTGATCCGCGACATTGCCAGCGTGCTGCGCCGGCGCTTTCCGCTGCTCGATGTCGAACTGCTGCCGGTGCCGGTGCAGGGCGAAGGCGCCGCCGCGCGCATCCGCGCCATGCTGCTGCGGGCCGACGCCAGCGGCCGGTTCGATGCCATCGTGCTGGCGCGCGGCGGCGGTTCACTGGAAGACCTGTGGGCCTTCAACGACGAGGCGCTGGCGCGCGCGATCGCCGATTGCACGACGCCCGTGGTATCGGCGATCGGCCACGAGACCGATTTCTCGCTGTCGGATTTCGCCGCCGACCTGCGCGCGCCCACGCCCTCGGCCGCCGCGGAACTGCTGGTGCCCGACGCCGCCGGCTTGGCTGCA
Source organism: Thermomonas sp. LB-4 (assembly GCF_036409385.1). Lineage (NCBI taxonomy): Bacteria > Pseudomonadati > Pseudomonadota > Gammaproteobacteria > Lysobacterales > Lysobacteraceae > Thermomonas > Thermomonas sp. LB-4. Next base: position 6,870 of record NZ_JAXOFT010000016.1, read on the forward strand.
CGGTTGTCCGCCCTGCAGCGGCAGCTGCAGGCGCAACAAGCCAACGCCCTGCGCCAACGCATGCAGCGCCTGGATCGGGCAATGCTGCGCCTGCAGGCCCAGCGCCCCCAGGCCCGGCTGGAGGCGTTCGCGCGCCGCGCCATGCAGGCGCGGCTGCGCCTGGCCAACGCCATGCAGCGGCGACTGGAACGCCAACAGGCGGTATTGCGCCATGCCGACGCGACCCTGCGTGCGCAGCATCCGCAGCGCCGGCTGGAGCGGCTGCGGCAGCGGCTGGCGGAACTGCGCCCGCGCCCGCGCGCGCTGCTCCTCCGCCAGCTGCAGGGGCTGCGCATGCAGCTGTTGGCGCTCCAACACCGCCCGCGCGCGCTGCTGGCACAGCGCCTGCAGCACGAGGCCGTGCATCTGCGTGGACTGGCGCGCTCGCTGCATGCCATCAGCCCATTGGCCACTGTCGCCCGCGGCTACAGCATCCTGCAGCGGGAGGACGGACACGTGGTGCGCCACATCGCGGACGTCGCCACCGGCGAGCCGCTGCAAGCGCGCGTGCAGGACGGGACGCTGGCGGTGCGGGTCGAAGCCGCGAATCCTTCCCCGTAGGCCCGGCCGAACGCTCGTCGGGCGCCGCCGGCGCCCCCGCAGCGGCTCAGCCCGCCGGCAGCGGCACCGGCGGACTGAACAGGAAACCCTGCGCGTGGAGGCAGCCCAGCTCCAGCAGGCGGTCGCGCTGGTGGCGGGTTTCCACGCCCTCGGCGATCAGTTCGATGCCCAGGCTGGTGGCCAGCGCCACGATCGCGCGGATCACCGCCACGCTCTCGGCGTAACCATCGCTCTCCAGCCCGGCCACGAAGCTACGGTCGATCTTCAGGCTGGCGATCGGGAAGCGGTGCAGGTAGGACAGCGCGGAGAAGCCGGTGCCGAAATCGTCCAGCTGGGCCAGCACGCCGTGGCTGCGCAGCAGCGCCAGGCTTTCCAGCGTGCGCGGGGCGTCGTCGAGCAGCGCGACTTCGGTGATCTCGATCCGCAGTCGCGTGGGCGCCACCCCCGCGGACGCCAGCAGCGACAGCAGGCGGTGGGCGAAATCGGGCGCGCGGAAGTGCCGCGGAGAGACGTTGATCGCCGCGTAGCCGGGCAGCGGATGGCGGGCCAGGTCCTCGACCACGCGCGCGTACAGCAGCCAGTCGATCTGCTCGATCAGCCCGCTGTCCGCGCCCACGTCCAGGAACTCGCCCGGCACCAGCACGCCCTGCTGTTCGTGCCGCCAGCGCAGCAGCGCCTCCTGACCCACCGGCTCGCCGGAATCCATCCGCACGATCGGCTGGTAATACGGCACGAAGCGTTCGGCCTGGATCGCCCGGCGCAGGTCGGTTTCCATGTCCAGGCTGCGGGTCGCCTCGCGGTGCATCTGTTCGTCGAACATCGCGCAGCGGTCGCGCCCGTCGCTCTTGGCGCGGTACATCGCGGCGTCGGCGTCGCGCAGCATCTCCTCGCCGCTGCGATAGCGCGGATCCCACAGCGCGATGCCGATGCTGGCGCTGGGAAACAGTTCGCGCCCCGCCACCCACAGCGGCGCGTTCAACGCCGAAAGCACGCGGCGCCCGAGTTCCTCGGCCATGCCTGGACCATCAAGCCCTTCGGCCAGGATCGCGAACTCATCGCCGCCGAGGCGCGCAACCACGTCGTCGCCACGCACGGTGCCGACAATGCGCCGGCCGGCTTCCACCAGCAGTTCGTCGCCCACCGCATGGCCGACGCTGTCGTTGACCAGCTTGAATCGATCCAGGTCCATGAACAGCACCGCGAAGCATGCCTGCGGGTCGGCGGCGGCAGCGGCAATCGCGCGCTCCAGCCGCTCCAGCAACTGAAGCCGGTTGGGCAGCCCGGTCAACGCATCGTGCCGGGTCTGGTGGATGAGCCTGCGCTCGGCGCGCATGCGCTCGCCGATCTGTTCCACCAACTCCGCATTGGTCTCGGCCAGTTCGCGGGTGCGTTCGCTGACGCGTCGCTCGAGGTTGGCATGGGCCTGCACTAGCCGGTCCTGCGCCTGCTTGCGCGCCAGGCTGCTGCCGATGTGGAAGGCCACGAAGGTCAGCAGGTCCTGGTCGCGGACGCTGAAATGGATGTCTGCGGAGTAGCTCTGCAACGCGATCACCCCAACCACCTTGTCCTCGTGCATCAGCGGCACGCCCAGCCAGCAATGGGCCAGGCTGCCGTGGCTGCGCACCCTGCCTTCCGCCTGCAACGCCTCGATGCGGGCGCGGTCGGCTAGCAGCGGCTTGCCGTTGCCCAGGACGTATTCGGTCAGCCCGGCGGCCAGCTTGCGCGGCACCCGGTCGACGTCGCGCTCGTCCACCGAGTAGGGGAACTCGAGCATGCTGCCGTCGTCGGACAGCATCGCGATGTAGAAATTCTGCGCGTACAACAGCTCGCTGACGATGTCGTGGACCGCGGCGTAGAAGCTGTCGAGGCTGTCGCTGGTCATCGACACTTCGGCGATGCGGAAAAGGGCGCGCTGGATCTCCTGCATGCGCTTGCGTTCGAACACTTCCGCCTGCAGCTCCTCGTTGGCGCGGCGCAGTTCGGTGGTGCGCTCCGCCACCCGCGCCTCCAGCCGTTTGCGCGCCTCGCGCCGCTCCAGCGCGGTCAGCACGTGCTGGGCCACGTAGGCCAGCAGCACCCGGTCGTCGTCGCTGTAGACATCGGCCTGGCGGTAGTTCTGCACCACCAGCGCGCCGGCGACGCGCTCGTCGCGGCTCATCGGCACGCCCAGCCAGTCGGCGCTGTCCGGGCCGCTGTCGTCGCGACGCGGAATGCCGAACTGGGCGCGCAGCTCCGTCGACGGACCACGCAGGGTTTCGCCGCTGCGCAGCAAGCACATGGTGAGCGTGTTCTCCTCGTCGGTGACCGGGATTTCCTGATCCGGATCGTTGACCCAGGGATCAAGCTGGTCGACGAAATAGAGGAACCGCATCGCCTTGCGGCTGTCGTCGTAGAGCACGATGTAGAAGTTCTCGGCGTACATCAGTTCGCCGACGATGGCATGCACCCGCCGCAGCATCACCGGCAGGTCGAGGTTGCTGCCGGCGAGATCGGCGATCTCGTAGAGCGCCTGGCGCAGTTGCTCGGAGCGCTGCAGGGAGGCGATCCTCTGCTCCGCAAGGGCCTGCCGCACGGCCTGGTCCAGCAGCTGGCGGGCGCCAGCCAGCCAGTAGTCCCGCACCCCCGCAGGCCACGGCAGCGGGTGGCTGGCGGCGATCAGCAGATCCGCGCCGTCCGGACCCCGCCATTCCTGCCGGAGCATGCCGGCGCCCTGCACCTCGCCGCCGGCCGCGTCGCTGCCCGCGCCCAGCGCCGACTGCCGCCACTCCACCCGCACGCAGGCGCCGTCGGGCAGCATCTGCGCCAGCGCAGCCACGATGCCGCCCAAGGCGCCGTCACGCCGCCGCTGGGCGGCCTTGATGGGGGTGGGCGGAATCGAGGCCAAGGAACCGTTCATTTGCGGGACATATTGCCTGCAACGTGAAACCCGCGCCATGCCGGAAAAACCCCGCGCGACGCGCATGCACGTTGACAACCTGCATGCACGGCCAACCCTTGCCCGAATGCCCCTTCCCGCCGGCCACGCCTGCCCGTAGGCTAGGACCCGTGAACGCGCCCGAGAGCAGCGACGAATTCCTGATGCTGGCCTGGGTGGCCGGTGACGCCGCCGCGTTCGAACAACTCTATGCACGCCACCGCCTGAAGCTGTACCGCTATCTGTTGCGCCAGCTCCGCGACAACGCGCTGGCGGACGAGTTGTTCCAGGATGTCTGGCAGCGGGTGATCGCCGCCCGCGCAGGCTGGTCGCTGCCGTCGGCGGAATCCGGCTTCGCCACCTGGCTCTACACCATCGCCCACCATCGCCTGGGCGACCACTGGCGCAGCCTGAAGCATCGCCCCGCCTCGCCGGCGGACGCGGACGAGCGGCTGGCGCGGCTTGCCGATGCGGACACGCCCGAACGCGTACTGTCGCAGTTCGAACGCCGCCGGCAACTGCAGCTCGCGCTGGACGACCTGCCCGGGGAACAGCGCGAGGTGTTGCTGCTGCGCCTGGAGCAGGAACTGACCCTGGAGGAAATCGGCGCGGTGACCGGGGTGGGCCGGGAAACCGTGAAATCCCGCCTTCGTTACGCCATGGACAAGCTGCGCGCGAGACTCCCGTCATGACCCGCTTCCCCCGCGAACCCCTGGACGACGAAGAGCGCGTGCTGGCGGCGCGCCTGCCGCGTCCGCATGGCCGCGACGAGCCCGGCGCAGGCATCGACGCGGCCATCCTGGCCGCTGCGCACGCGGCCACGATTCAGCCATCGGGAAGCGCCGCCCCGCGGCGACGATGGCTGGTGCCGGCCGGACTGGCAGCGTCGCTGTGCCTGGCGGCGGGCCTGGCCTGGCGCGTCCAGTTCATGCCGCCTGCGCGCTCGCCGGCGCCAGCGAGCATGGAGGTGCAGCAGTCCGCACGCCCCCCCGCTGCCGGCACGTCTCCGCGAGAAGACGCGGTCGCCGCCCCGCGGTCGCGGCCTGCGCCTGATGCGGCGCCCGCCGCCCCGCATCAGGCGCCCGCCGTGCGCCAGCGTCCGTTCGCGGCTACCGCGCCCAAACGGGAGGCGGTGCCGCCGCCTCCCAGCCGGCCGCTCCCTGCGCCGCACCCGCCAGCCCCGGCCCCCGCAGCGCCGTTGGCGACGCCTCCCGCGCCACCGGCACCACCGGCGCCGCCACCCCCGCCCGCTCCGGCAGGCGCGGCGACGGAAGCGCTGGCTGCGCCTGCCGCCGCGCGCGCCGCCCCCCCGGCCCAGCCCACCGCGGCCGCGAAGGCCCGCACGGCCGACTCGGCCGTGCCTGCGCAGCAGCTCGCCGCGGATGCCCCGGAAGCGGACATCCCGCCGGCCACCGCGGACGCGCCGGAAGTGCGTGACGCCTGGCTGCGCCGGATCGGCGAGCTGCAGCGCGAGGGCAGGACCGCGGAAGCGCGCGCCAGCCTGGCGGAGTTCCGTCGCCGCTTCCCCGCTGCGCCCGTGCCGCCGTCGCTGCGCGCACTGGAAGCCCCCGCGCCGGAGCCGGAATCGCGCTGACCGGAAGGCCGTGCAGCCGGCCCTGCCCCAGCAGCACGGGGGCGCCGCCGGTAAACTGCGCACATGAACTCCCCCGCCCCGGCGCCGGCAAAGGCGCCCATCGGTTCGCTGCGCACGCTGTGGCCCTTCATCCGCCGCCATTCCGGCCTGTTCGCGGCCTGGCTGGTCGCGCTGGCCTGCTCCTCCGCCGCCACCCTGAGCCTGCCGGTGGCGTTCCGGCAGATGATCGACCACGGCTTTTCCAGCGGTACCAACATCGACCGCACCTTCGCCTTCGTGCTGGTGGTGATCGTGGCGCTGGCGCTGGCCACCGCCGCCCGCTACTTCTTCGTCACCCTGCTGGGCGAACGCGTGATCGCCGACCTGCGCAGCCGGCTGTACGCGCATCTGCTGGACCTCGACGCCGGCTTCTACGACCGCAGCCGCACCGGCGAGCTGGTGTCGCGCCTGACCGCGGATGCGGAACTGCTGCGCAGCGTGATCGCTTCCAGCATGTCGGTGGCCCTGCGCAGCAGCGTCACCGTGATCGGCTCGATGGTGATGCTGTTCGTCACCAGTCCGAAGCTGGCGGCGTGGGCGCTGCTGGGCATCCCGCTGGCGGTGGCGCCGATCGTGATCGGCGCGCGCCGCATCCAGAAGGTTTCGCGCGCCAGCCAGGACCGCATCGCCGACGCCAACGCGCTGGCCACCGAGGCGCTGGGCGCGGTGCGCACGGTGCAGGCGCATTCGCGCGAAGGGTACGAGCGCGGCCGCTACGCGCAGGCGATGGCGACCGCCGTGGCCACCGCGCGCAAGCGCATCGGCGCGCAGGCGCTGGTGACCGCGGTCGCCATCAGCTTGATCTTCGGCGCGGTGATCGTGGTGCTGTGGTCGGGCGCGCACGACGTCATCGCAGGGCGCCTCAGCGCCGGCGCGCTGGGCCAGTTCGTGATGTACGCGCTGATCGGCGGCGGCTCGGTGGGCGCATTGGCCGAAGTCTGGAACGAGCTGCAGAAGGCCGCGGGCGGCATGGGCCGCATCCACGAATTGCTTCAGGAAGCGCCGGCCATCGCCGCGCCGGCGCAGCCGCAGGCCCTTCCGGTGCCGGTGCGCGGCGAACTCGTCTTCGAGGACGTGACCTTCCACTATCCGCAGCGGCCGGACGCCGCCGCGTTGGAAGGCTTCAGCCTGCGCGTGCGCCCGGGCGAGACAGTGGCGCTGGTGGGGCCGTCCGGCGCGGGCAAGAGCACCGTGTTCGGGATGCTGCTGCGCTTCCACGACCCGCAATCCGGCCGCATCACGCTGGACGGGATCGACATCCGCACACTCGACCCCATCCGCCTGCGCGAAGCGCTGGCGCTGGTGCCGCAGGCGCCGGTGATCTTCGCCGCCAGCGCCGCCGACAACATCCGCTACGGCCGGCTGGAGGCCAGCGATGCCGACGTCCGCAAGGCTGCGCAATCGGCCGAGGCCGACGACTTCCTCGACGCCCTGCCGGACGGCTTCGCCAGCGAGTTGGGTGAGCGCGGTGCGCGCCTGTCCGGCGGCCAGCAGCAGCGCATCGCCATCGCCCGGGCGCTGCTCAAGGACGCGCCGGTGCTGCTGCTGGACGAGGCCACCTCGGCGCTGGACGCGCAAAGCGAGCGCGCCGTGCAGACCGCGCTGGAGCACCTGATGGAAGGCCGCACCACGCTGGTGGTGGCGCACCGCCTGGCCACCGTGCTCAAGGCAGACCGCATCGTGGTGATGGACCACGGGCGCATCGTCGCCGAGGGCACCCACGCGCAGCTGCTGGCGCAGGGCGGTCTGTACGCGGAGCTGGCGAAGCTGCAGTTCCTGGACAACTGATCCACGCCAAGCGTCGCCGGGCTGTGGGCGCACCGCAGGGGCGCGATCCACCTTGCAGGATGCTGCGAAAGCGTTCGCGCCCCTGCGGTGCGCTTGCTCCTACGGGTTTCGAGATGAAACAAAAACGCCCGGTTCTGACCGGGCGTTTCCATCGTTATTTCTGCTTCCAGCCGCCGCCGGATTCGTACCACCAGCCGGCCCTGGCGCTGGCGATCCACTGCCTGGCGAACACGCCGCGGATCTGCTCTTCCCATTCCGGATGGCCGTTGGCCACCGCCACTTCGCGGTAGACCGCCTTGCGGTCGCGGTTGTCGTCGGCCACCGCGGAGTTCAGCGCCACGCGGTCCTTCAGCTCGACCTTCGAGGCGTCGCGCACGGTGATCAGGCCGTCGCTGGTGAAGCCCAGCGCACCGCTGTCGAAGCCAGCGCGCAGGGTCGCGTTGAAACGGGCCTCCATGCGCGACTGGATGGCCTGGATGGCGGGGGTCTTGATGGTGATGTCGGGCGCGGACTGCGCGCGCGCGCTGCCGATGCCCACCAGCGCCCACGGGTCGAAGCCGGACAGGTCCAGCTCGATCCGGCGCTCCAGCATCGCCATGCCGCCGCCCGCCGCCGGGGTCTGCTTGATCTCGACCTTGTCGGCGTCGTTGATGACCTTCTCGACGAACTCCTTGGCCGCTTCCTTGGCCTCGGCCGCCGGGAAGTACACGTTGATCGTGACGCATGCGCTGAGCAGCAGCGCCGCCGCGACCGGCATGCCCATCAAGTGTTTCATCGCCTTGCTCCTTGGTTGTCCAATCCGGGTTTGCCGTCAGTCCACGACCGGCGCCACGTCGCCCTTGCCGGCCGCGACCAGGCGTTCCACCAGCGTCGGCCAATCGACCGCGCGGTTGAAGCCCACCACGTCCAGGCGCGGGATGCCCTTGCCTTCGACGATAGTAAAGGCGTTTCCCGCTGAACGCAGGCCGGACATCGTGCAGATCTGGTTCTCCAGCCGGCAGCCGATGCCGATGCGGCGGTAGCCGAAGTCGGAGAACAGTCCAATCAATTGGCCCTGCAGGCTGGTGATGAAGGATGCGTCGCCGACGCTGCTGATGTCCTGCACCGCGCGCTGGCTGATGCGCTGGCGCACGCCGGGCTTGGCGTCGGTGACGAACCGCGCGTTGAACGCCACCGGCGTCCAGTCCACCAGCCGCAGGCCGTCGATGCGCCCATCCAGCCGCCCGGTGATGCTGCCGAAGCCCAGCACCTCGGTGAGGCGCAGCAGGTCCAGGTCGTCCATCGCGACGTCGGCGCTGAGGCTGGGCGCGGTGCCGAACGGGCGCTCCAGCGCCAGCGACGAAAACGCCACCCGCCCGTCGAACAGGCCCAGCGACAGCCCGCCGTCGAAGTCGATGCGGTCGTTGGCGTAGTGCACGTGCGGCAGGTCGCCGTCCAGCCGGCCCTGGAACGGCGGCAGGCCCAGCGCCTGCGAGACCTTGCCGAAGTCGATGCCCGCCAGCCGCATGCCGAAGCGGATGTCGGCGCCGGCCGCATCCTGCGGCGGGCGGATGATGACGTCGCGCAGGCCGAGCTGGCCGCCCAGCATCGGCATGTCCACCGCGCCGTCCACGCGCAGCGCGCCGTCGGCGCTGGCGAACGGCAGCCGGGCCGGGCCGAAGGCCAGGCCGTACAGCTGACCGCCATCCCACTGCAGGGCGCTGCCCACCGGCGCGCCGGCGGAATAGCGCAGGTCGCCGCGCAGACCATCGAACACGAAGCGCCCGGCGGGATCGCGCAGGTCCACGCCGTGCAGGCGCGCGTCGATGCCGGCCAGCTGGCCGCCGGCCATCCGTGCGTCGATGTCGATCGCACCGTGCAGGGCGACGTCGCCCAACCCCACCAGGCCCATCCAGCCGGAAAGATAGCGAGGCCGCAGCGGGGCCATGTCCGCGCTGCGCGCCTTCACGTCCAGCGTGTCCAGACTGCCGTCCGGCCCCAGGGTGGCGCTGGCGCTGGCCGCGAGCGCGTCGCCATCGCGCCATTCGATGCGCGGCAGCTGCCAGCCGGCGTCGCCGCGCCGCGCGGCCTCCACCCGCAGCCCTACCGGCGTGGCCGGCAGGGCGACATAGGTATTGCCGGCGAGGAATTCGCCCCCGCGTAGTTCGCCCGCAACCGCCACCTGCGCCAGCCCCGCACTGTTGCGGTAGTCCAGCAGCAGCTCACCGCCCAGCCCCTCGCCGACGATGCTGGAATCGGCATTCTCGAATCCCGCACCGCGCAGCCGCAGGTTGCCCTCCACCCGCAGCGGCGCGCGCGCCGGTGTTGCCAGCTGCAGCTGTCCGTCCAGCGTGCCGGCCTTCAACCGGCCCTGCGGCCAAGCCTGCGCCAGCAGCGCCTGCGCCCAGGCCAGCGGCACCGCGCGCAGGTCGAAGCGGGTGAGATCGGGCGCAGCGGCGTTGCGATCCAGCGCCAGCCGGGCATCGCCGCGGGCCAGCGATGCATGCGAGGTAGCGGCGTCGAACGCCAGCGCCAGCCGCAGCGGCGCGGCGCCGCCTTCGCGCAATTCGCCTTCGCACTGCCAGCCGCCGCGCGCGGTGCGCCGCAGCGGGCAGCGCCAGTGCAGATCGCGGAAGCGGTAGCCGAGGTCCGGCGCGTCCACCCGGCCGGCCCAGAGCTGCAGCTCGCCGGCCGCCGCGCCCTCCGGCCAGTCCAGCCGCAAGCGCACCTGCGCCAGGGTGCCGACCGCCGTGGTGACCCGCTCCGCCCGCAGCTGCGCCACCCGCGCCGAGGCCCAAGCGGGCGCCAGCAGCGCGCCGAGGCACAGGCAAAGCAGTAGGATCGGGCGCGACATCCACGCAGCATACAAAGGCCGGGAGGTCCCGCGATGAATCCTTCCCCTGCACCGCCGGCTGGCCCGCCGCGCCTGCTGCTGGTCGAGGACGATCCGGTGAACGCCGCCTTCCTGGCCGGCGCCGCCGCGGCGCTGCCCGCGGACGTGGTGCAGGCCGCTTGCCTCGCCGAAGCCGAGGCGGCGTGCCGCGCCGGCGCGTTCGACCTGTTCCTGTTCGACGCCAACCTGCCGGACGGTCGCGGCGAGGACCTGCTGCGCGCGCTGCGCGGGGCCGGCATCGCCACCGTGGCGCTGGCGCACACGGCCGACCTGACCCCCGACCAGCACGCGCGGCTGCGCGCCGCGGGCTTCGCCGAGGTGCTGCACAAACCGCTGCCGGTGGCGGCGCTGCATGCGGCGCTGCGGCGCGCCCTGCCCGCGCACGCCGGGGCGCGACCCTGCTGGGACGATGCCGCGGCGCTGGCCGCGCTGGGCGGCCAGCCCGCGCACGTGCAGGCCCTGCGCGCGATGTTCCTGGCCGAGCTGCCGGGCCAGCGCCTGCGCATCGCGGAAGGGATCACCAGCGGCGACCTGGCGACGGTGCGCGGCGAGTTGCACCGGCTGGTCGCCAGCTGCGGCTTCGTCGGGGCCGCGCGGCTGGGCGACGCGGTGCACGCGCTGCAGGCCGCTCCGCTGGATCCCGTCGCGCTGCAGGCGTTCACCGCCGCGATCGACGCGCTGCAACCCGCTGCGTAAGCGCCCTACAGATGCGCAATCACCTTCGCAGAAGCGCATCGACCGCGCGCGAAGGCTAAGGCAGGGGCGCGAGACGCATACGCGGCATCACCCAAGGGACATCGCGCCCTTTCGGTTGCGCTTTCCGGGGATGCGCGCAAACCGCGGGACTGGGCCGCACCGCGGCGGCATCGGCCCCGCGCCGCGTCCATTTGCTCTCTCCGGAACGTACCGCCGCAGCGCGAAGGGCTCGACACGTCTTTCGCAGGAGCACCGCAGGAGCGCACATGCGTTCGCGACATCGCGCGAAGCGCCTGCCGCCTCTTCAGCGCACGCCTACGAAGCGCTGCCGCGCAGTTCCGCCAGCAGCGCGCGGGTGACCGGATCGTCGGCCTCGCGCTCGCCGCGCAGCGCCGGCAGCAGCGCGTTGGCGACCTGCTTGCCCAGCTCCACGCCGAACTGGTCGAACGCGTTGATGCCCCACAGCACCGACTGCAGGTAGACGCTGTGCTCGTACAGCGCGATCAGCATGCCAAGTGACTGCGGCGTCAGCGCATCCAGCAGCAGCAGCGTGCTCGGGCGGTTGCCGGGATAGCGGCGGTGCGGATCTTCGCTGTCGCGGCCATTGGCCAGCGCTTCGGTCTGCGCCAGCAGGTTGGCCAGCAGCGCGGCGTGGTTGGCAGCAAACGGGTGGTCGGCACGAACCACGCCGATGAAATCCGCCGGCACCACCTGGGTGCCCTGGTGCAGCGCCTGGAAAAAGCTGTGCTGGGTATCGGTGCCGGCCCCACCCCACCAGACCGGCACGGTGTGCCACCCGATCTCGCTGCCATCCAGCGCCACCTGCTTGCCCAGGCTTTCCATCACCAGCTGCTGCAGGTAGCTGGGCAGCAGCCGCAGGCGCTCGTCGTAGGGCAGCACGGCCTGGGTGGCGGCGTGCAGGGCGTTGCGGTTCCAGATCGCGGTCAGCGCATGCCACACGGGGATGTTTTCGCGCAGTGGCGCCGCCAGCGCGTGCGCATCAAGCGCCGCCGCACCTTCCAGCAGCGCCTCGAAGCGATCCATTCCCAGCGCCAGCGCGATCGGGAAACCGACCGCCGACCACAGCGAATAGCGCCCGCCCACCCAGTCCCACATCGGCAAGGTGCGCTCGGGCGGGATGCCGAAGTCGGCCACGCGCCCGGCGTTGGTGCTGACCGCGTAGAGGCGCGCGTCGTCGCCCAGCCAGGCGCGGACGATGCCGCCATTGAGCAGCGTCTCCTGCGTCCCGAAGGTCTTGGAAATCATGATCGCGGCGGTACGCCGCGGATCCAGCCCGGCCAGCACGCGCTGCGCCGCGTTGCCGTCCACGTTGGAGAGGAAGTGCACCCGGAAGCGCGCGTCGGGCTGCGCCAACGCATCCACCACCAGGCGCGGCCCGAGGTCGGAACCGCCGATGCCGATGCTGACGATGTCGGTGACGTCGCTGGCGGCAAGCCCCTCGGCCAGCTCGCGCATGCGCAGCTGCGCGGACAGCGCCTGCGCCCGTGCCGCCAGAGCGAAGGCGGAGCCGGCGGCGGTACCGCGCAGGGCGCCGTGCAGGGCCGCCCGCCCCTCGGTCGCGTTGACCTCTTCGCCGGCCAGCAGCTGCCGCATCGCCGCGGCCAGGTCGGCGCGCTCGGCGATCGCGAACAGGGCGTCCAGCGCCGCGCGGTCGTAGCGCTGCCTTGCGAAGTTGGCGTAGAGCGGCCCGCAGCGCAGGGCGAAATCGCCGGCGCGGGCGGGATCGGCGGCCAGCAGGGCCGCCAGCGTGGTGCCGGAAAGCCGGTCGGCCTGCGCCTCCAGACCCTCCAGCAGGCCAGCCATCCCGGTCAGGCCGCCTGCTTGGGCATGGAGTGGTTGGTGTGGGTCAGCCGGTTGTCGCGGTCCACGTACACGCAGGTCGGCTTGTGCGCCGCGGCCTCCTCGGCATCGCACTGCACGTAGGCGCAGATGATGACCAGGTCGCCGACGCGGGACTTGTGCGCCGCCGCGCCGTTCACCGAGATCACCCCGCTGCCTTCCTCGCCGCGGATCGCGTAGGTGGAGTAGCGCTCGCCGCTGGTGACGTCGTAGATGTCGATGCGCTCGTATTCGCGGATGCCGGCGATATCGAGCAGGCGGCCGTCGATCGCGCAGGAGCCTTCGTAGTGCAGCTCGGCGTGGGTGACGGTGGCCCGGTGGATCTTGCCCTTGAGCAGGGTCAGTTGCATGGTTTTCGACTCCGGTGGAACCGGCCGGATGTCCGGCCCGCGGGAAAAGTATAGGGCGGCTTTCCGCGCTGCAACAAACGGGGTCTTCACGGCCCCGGCGCGGTCCGCGGATCAGGCGTGCGCGGCGAGCTCGAACTCGAGGTTGTCGATGAGCCGGGTTCGCCCCAGCCGCGCAGCCACCAGCGCCACCTGCGGGCCAGGCTGGCCGTCCGCCGGCTCACTGAAGTCCGGGCGCCGCAGCACCGCGTAGTCGGGCACGAAGCCGGCGGCGCGCAGGGCGGCGTCGGCGTCGGCTTCGACCTGCGCGCGCGGCAGGCCGGACAATGCGGCATCGCGCATCGCCCGCAAAGTGCGGTGGATCGCCGGCGCGATGGCGCGCTCCTCCGCCGACAGGTACTGGTTGCGCGAACTCATCGCCAGCCCGTCGGGCTCGCGGACGATTTCGCCGGCCAGGATCTGCACAGGCATCTGCAGGTCGGCCACCATCTGCCGGATCACCGCCAGCTGCTGGAAATCCTTGCGGCCGAACGCGGCGACGTCCGGCTGCACCTGGTTGAACAGGCGCGTCACCACGGTGCACACGCCGTCGAAATGGCCGGGGCGGCAGGCGCCCTCCAGCACCGCGCTGACGCCCGGCACCTGCACCTTCGCCGCCAGCTCCACCCCGAACGGGTACATCGCCTCCACTTCCGGCAGCCACAGCGCGTCGCAGCCGGCGGCTTGCAGGCCGCTGGTGTCGGCGTCGGGGGTGCGCGGATAGCGGGTGAAATCCTCGCTCGGGCCGAACTGGGTGGGATTCACGAACACGCTGGAAACCACCCGGTCGGCATGGCGGCGCGCCAGCGTCACCAGCGAATAGTGGCCGGCATGCAGGTTGCCCATGGTCGGCACGAAGCCGACGCGCAGGCCCTCGCGCCGCCAGCCGGCGATGGTGGCGCGCAGTTGTTCGAGTCGGGTGATGGTCTGGATCACAGGGGGCGCTCTGGTTGGACGAAGCCCCTTCCCATCCGGGAAGGACGGCGCTGCACGGCCGCAGCGGGGCTGCGCGGCTAGGTGTACGAATGCGCCTTGTCGGGGAAGGCGCCGCTGCGCACCGCCTCGGCATAGGCCCGCACGGCACCGGCAACGGACCCGCCTTCGGCGAGGAAATCCTTGACGAACTTGGGCTTGCGGTGGCCGGTATCGAGCCCCAGCAGGTCATGCAGCACCAGCACCTGGCCATCGCAGCCGGAACCGGCGCCGATCCCGATGGTCGGGATCGGGCTGGCTGCGGTGATCTCGGTGGCCAGCTCGGCGGGCACACCCTCCAGCACCAGCAGGGCTGCGCCCGCTTCGGCCACGGCCAAGGCTTCCGCGCGCAGGCGCTCGGCGGCGGACTGCTCTCGCCCCTGCACCTTGAACCCGCCCATCTTCAGCACCGACTGCGGGGTCAGGCCGAGGTGGGCGCAGACCGGGATCTCGCGCTCGACCAGGAAGCGGATCGTCGCCAGCTTGTGGCCGGCGCCCTCCAGCTTGACCATCGCGGCCCCGGCCTGGATGAAGCGCACCGCCGCCGCGTGCGCCTGTTCCGGCGTGGCGTCGCTGCCGAACGGGAAATCGGCGATCTTCAGCGCGTGCCTGGCACCGCGGGCAACCGCGGCGGTGTGGTAGACGATGTCCTCCACCCGCACCGGCAGGGTGGAGTCGTGTCCCTGCACCACCATGCCCAGCGAATCGCCGATCAGGATCAGGTCGATCCCGGCATCGTCCAGGACGCGCGCGAAGCTGGCGTCGTAGCAGGTCAGCATGGTCAGCCTGCGGCCCGCCTCCCGCGCCTGGGCGAGCTGCGGCACGCTCCAGGACTTCTGTTCGGCATGTACGCTCATCGCGGTTTCCGGCTGGTCAGGGTCCGCATTATCGCGCAGAACCCGGGGCGGACCGCCTGCCCCGGATCAAGCACCTTCGATTGGTTCCACGCCGGCGGCATCGACATGCCGAAGCGCCTCGCCCACGCTGCCGTGGCCTGGGAAAGGTTCGCCGGCGGCGATCTCGGCCAACGGCACCAGCGCGAACGCGCGTTCGTGCAGGTGCGGATGCGGCACCCGCAGGCCCGGCTGGTCGATGGCGGCATCGGCGTACAACAGCAGGTCCAGATCGAGCACGCGCGGGCCCCAGCGCGTTGCGGCCGCCTCGTCGTCGCGCAGGCGACCGGCGGCGCGCTCGATGGCCAGCAGCTGCGCCAGCAGCGCCTGCGGGGCGAGCGAGGTTTCCAGCAGTGCCGCCGCGTTGACGTAATCCGGCTGGTCGGTGCGCCCCCAGGCCAGCGTGCGGTACAGCCGCGACGTCGCCAGCAGGCGACTGCCGGGCAGCGCGGCCAGCGCGCGGAAGGCAGCGCGCAGCGCCCGCACAGGATCGCCGAGGTTGCCACCCAGGCCGATGCAGGCCCGGGCCGGCATCGGGCCGACTTGCTCTTGGCTCACGACCTGCGGCGACGACGGCGACGACGAGGCGCAGCAGCGGCGTCCGGGTCGGCGTCGGCGTCGGCGTCGGCATTTTCGTCCTGCATCTCGCCCGCCTCGCCCGCCTCGTTGGCGGCCACCGCAACCGCCGGCTGCAGTTGCACTTCGCGCCAGAAGGCCACGTCGTCGGCATGCGAATCCGAGGCGGCCAGGCGCAGTTCGAGGAAATCGATGGCAGCACGGAAGCGCGGATGCGCCAGCAGCCGGAACACGCGCTTGCGCTGGCGCAGCGAGAACCGCGGCTGCAGCAGCCAGATCTCCTGCATCGGCAGCGAGAAACGGCGCGGCAGCGCGGTGCGCGCCACCTGGTGCATGGTGACGCGGTCGGCGGCGCGGCGCTGTGCCTCCGTCGCGTGCACGCCCTGTGCCTGCAGTTGCGCCAGTGCGCGGCAGTACGCAGGCCACAGCAGCACCGCGTACAGGAACGCCGGCGAGACCGGCTCGTCGTTGGCCACACGCGCGTCGGTATTGCGCAGCCCCTGCACCAGCATGCGCCGCAGCGCGCCGGAACTGTTGGAGGACAGCGCCTTTGCGGTTTCCGGCAGCAGCGCGGGCAGCAGACCATGCGCTTCCAGGTGCTCGAAGCTGGCCACCGCATGGCCGGTCAGGAACAGCTTGAGGGTCTCCTCGAACAGCCGCGCCGGCGAGGCATCGGCCAGCAGCGGCGCCAGCCGCGGCAGCGGTTGGGCGGTGGCGGCCTCGATGGTGAAGCCCAGCTTCGCCGCCAGCCGCGCCGCCCGCAGCATGCGCACCGGGTCTTCGCGGTAGCGCGCTTCCGGCTCGCCGATCAGGCGCAGCAGCCGTGCCTCCACGTCGGCATAGCCACCGACGTAGTCGCGCACCGAGAAGTCCTCGATCGCGTAGTACAGCGCATTGGCGGTGAAGTCGCGGCGCACCGCGTCGTCCTCGATGCTGCCGTAGATGTTGTCGCGCAGCAGGCGGCCGCCGTCGTCGGTCTGGCGATCCCCTTCGTCGTCGCCGCCGTTGGCGCGGAAGGTGGCGACCTCGATGATCTCGCGCCCATAGACCACGTGCGCCAGCCGGAACCGGCGGCCGATCAGGCGGCAGTTGCGGAACAGCGCCTTGATCTGCTCCGGCGTGGCGTCGGTGGCGACGTCGAAGTCCTTGGGTTCGCCGCCGATCAGCAGGTCGCGCACCGCGCCGCCCACCAAGTAGGCGCCGAAGCCGGCTTCGCGCAGGCGATACAGCACCCGCAGTGCGTTGGGACTCATCTGCTTGCGGGACACACCGTGGACGTCGCGCGGAATCACGCGCAGTTCCGGGACGACGGGGAAGTTGGAGCGTTCGAGTTGGGTCATGCGCTGCGATTGGCGGAAACGGGGCGTTGCCAGAGGCAGACGCAGCCTTTTATACTAGCAAGCTCGACACGCCCTCCGGCAATGTCGGGCCGGTCGTCCAACCGGCTGCAACAATGCTCCCTTCGTCTAGAGGCCCAGGACGTGGCCCTCTCAAGGCTAAAACACGGGTTCGAATCCCGTAGGGAGCGCCATACAACAAAAAGACCCCGTGTCGATGACACGGGGTTTTTTGTTGTTCCCCCTCTGCAGATCCGAACCCGCAGCGCTCGACCGGATTCGCCGGGAGCGATTCCGGACAGCCGTAAGCTGGGCGCAAGGGCGCGGCATTGGGATGTTCCGCGTCTACCCGTGGCGACGCAATCGCCTCGAATTGGGCGGGACTGAAACCCGTCCTATATGAGCCGCGATGCCTTCGCGGGTGCGCCGGCATGCAGCCCCAACGGATCCGCCATCGGCCGCGATCCCGGCGATTGCGATGCCCTGCCATGCGCGCCCGGCTCGCGCAGCAGCGCCACCTTCGCGGCATGTTCGTCCGCAGGCGCCAACCCGGGCAAGGCGCGGAACTCGCCGCCCACCAGCGACGCCACCGGCACGCCGTCGCGCAACAACAGCCGCGCGCCCGGCTGGCGCGGCACCTTGTCGCCCGCCAGCAGCGTCCCGGCCAGATTGAGCGGATCGTTGGCCGACACCGCGATCATCGCGCCGTCGTGCGGGCGCTTGCGGATCGCACGCAGCGCGGCCACCGCTTCCGGCAGCGCGAACTGCTGGCCCACCACGCCGGCGAGGAAGCGCCCACCGCGGATTTCGCCGCGCGCTTCCAGCCGCTGGTACTCGCGCAGCAGCTCGCGCCACGGCGGCAACCATGCGGCCTCGCGCTCCAGCAGGCGCCAGCAGACCACCCCATAGCGGCGCAGCAGGACGCGGGCGACGTGCTCGATCGAGGCCGGGTCCGTGGCGGTTTCCACCGCAGGCCGCCACACCAGGCTCCAGCGCCCGGCATCCGCGATCCCGGTCAGCGACGCACGACGGCCGTGGCGGGCATAACCCGACGGCTTCTTCGCCGCCGGCAGCAGCAGCGCGCGCAGGCCGGAGAAGCTGTCGCAGCTGGCGCGGCCGCGCGCGACCAGCTCGGCCAGCGCGTCTTCCAGTTCGGTTTCCAGCAGGCGGGCGGCATCCAGCAGTTCGTCGAAGAACAGCGCGCCGCGCTGGCGCAGGCAGTCCTCCACCTTCTGCGCGCGCGAGGACAACGGCACCTCCTCGCCGGACTGCTGGCCCGCCGCCAACCCGGTCCACCGGCCCAGCTCCCGGCGCGGCAGCAGCACGATGGGGGCGGCCCGCACCAACGTTGCCCCGCCCTCGCCGCCCGTGCGCAGGCGCGTCCAGGCAATGCGGCCGGCGCCGCACAGATCGTCCAGCCAGGCGATGGAATAGTCCCGGACGCGCGCCGGCAGCAGTTCGCTTTCCCACGCACCAGCAGCCGCCTCGAAGCCTTCCAGCTGCGCCAGCACGCCGGCCAGCGCGTCCGGCCCCTGCACGCGCGCGGCCGGCGACAGCCGCTGCCAGTCGCACAGGAAGCGCACGTAGTCGCGCACGTCCACCGGCTCGATCTCACGCCGCAGCCGCGCCACCGTATTGCGGTGGATGCGCGCCAGCAGCAGGCGCTCGCACCATTCGTCACAAGGAGCGTGCGGACGGAAGCGGCCACGCATGGCGTAGCCCTCCTGCTCCAGCGCCAGCAGCGCGAACTCGACCTCGTCGGGTGGCGCCGCAAGCACCGCCGCCAGCGCCGCTGCGGTCGTCACGCCCGAGGCAGACAGGCGGCTGCGCACCAGCTCGCGCAGCGCGTCCTCGCGCGTCCAGTCGGCGCTATAGCTCGCCGGCACCGCAACTTCGGGGACTGCGGCTGCATCCGCATGCACCGCACGCAGCTGCGGGAAGCGTTCGGCGGCACTCCACAGGCCCGCATTGCCGAGCTGCAGCAGGGTCGCGCGCGCGTCGGCCGCCAGCCGCGCCAGCAGCGGCAGCCAGCCTGACGCCTCCGCCTCGCCCGCCGTAACCACGCCCAGTGCCATCAGCGCGTCGTGCATCTCGTCCGGGGTCCCCGCCAGCGGCCAGGCATCCTCGGCCACCGCGTCGATCGCACCCGGATCGAGCCGGCCAAGGTCGCCAACCTGCTGCGCGCCGCCGCGGCCGCGCGCGACCACCGCCTGGGTACGGCGCTCCTCCAGCGGCGCGTCGTCGAGGAAAGCGTAGGGGCGCGCGCTCAGCACCTCGGCGGTGAACGGCGACGGCCCGGTCAGGTCGCGCGCGGTGACCTGCACTGCGCCCGACTCCAGCCCGCGCAGCAGCGCCAGCCAGCCGTCGACGTCCATGGCTTCATGCAGGCAGTCCTGCAGGGTCTGCGCCACCAGCGGATGGTCGGGCACCTCGCGCTCGCCGACGATGTTTTCCAGGCAGGCCACCTGGTCCGGGAAGACCGTGGCCATCAGGTCTTCCGACTTCATCCGCTGCAGCTGCGGCGGCACTTTCTTGCCGCCGCTGAAGCGCGGCAGCGCAAGCGCGGTGGTGGCATTCCAGCGGAACCGCGCCGGGAACAGCGGCGCGTCCAGCAGCGCCTGCACCAGCACATCCTTGGCGCTGGCCGAATGCAGGTAACCGATCACCTCGATCAGCGGGAAGCTGTGGCTGGTGGACAGCGACAGGATGATCGCGTCCTCGGTCGCGGCGGCCTGCAATTCGAAGTTGAACTTGCGGCAGAAGCGCTTGCGCAGCGCCAACCCCCAGGCCTTGTTGATGCGGCTGCCGTAGGGCGAATGGATCACCAGCTGGGTGCCGCCGGATTCGTCGAAGAACCGCTCCAGCGCGATGTGCGCCTGGGTGGGCAGTATGCCGAAGCCCGCCAGCTGCGCCGAGGCATAGGCCACGATCTGCGACGCGGCGGACTCGCCCAGCGCCAGCTCATCGCGCAGCCAATGCAACGCCGCGGCCTCGCCTTCGCGCTCCAGTCGCTCCTGCAGCAGCGCGCGGAAGCGCGACACACTGGCTGACAATTCAATGCTGCGGCCCGGCGCCTCGCCCAGCCAGAACGGAATACTGGGCGGCTGGCCCTGCGCATCCTCCACACGCACCCGCCCGCTTTCAACGCGCAGGATGCGGTAGCTGGCATTGCCGAGCTGGAACACGTCGCCGGCGATGCTCTCGATGGCGAAGTCTTCGTTGACCGTGCCGATGGTGATGGCCTGCGGCTCCAGCACGACGGTGTAGTCGCCGACGTCGGGGATGGTGCCGCCGGACTGGGTCGCGGTCAGCCGCGCGCCCTTGCGCCCGCGCAGCTTGCGGTGCACGGCATCGCGATGCAGGTAGCTGGCGCGTTGGCCGAAGCGGGTGGAGAAGCCCTCCGCCAGCATCTTCAGCAAGCCATCGAACTCCGCGCGCGGCAGCGACGCATACGGCCACGCCCGCCGCACCAGCGCGAACAGGTCGTCCTCGTCCCACTCGCGCGCCGCAACCTCGGCCACGATCTGCTGCGCCAGCACGTCGCGCGGCGCCGGCGGCATGACCAGCGCGTCCAGCTCGCCGCGGCGCACCGCATCCAGCAGCGCCGCGCATTCCATCAGCTCGTCGCGGGTGCTGGCGAACAGCCGCCCCTTGGGCACGCCGCCGACCTGGTGGCCGGCGCGCCCCACCCGCTGCAGGAAGGCGGCGATGCTGCGCGGCGAGCCGATCTGGCAGACCAGGTCGACATCGCCGATGTCGATGCCCAGCTCCAGCGAGGCGGTGGCGACCAGCACCTTCAATTCCCCGCGCTTGAGCCGCTGCTCCGCATCCAGCCGCAGCTCCTTGGCCAGCGAACCGTGGTGTGCGGCCACGTGCTCCCTGCCCAGCAGCTCGCCGAGGTGGCGGGCAGCGCGCTCCGCCATCCGGCGGGTATTGACGAAGACCAGGGTGGTCGCGTGCTGCTCCACCAGTTCGGCGATGCGCGAGTACACCAGCTCCCACTGCGCGTTCGACATCACCGCTTCCAGCGGTACCGGCGGCAGTTCCAGCGCAAGATCGCGCTGGCGCGCGTGGCCGATATCGACGATGGCGCAAGAAAGGCAAGAAAGGGGGTCAGGTTCACTTTCCGAAGATGCCGCCGCGGCCGGCAGGTCCACTTCGGTGGAAAGTGAACCTGACCCCCTTTCTCCTGTGTCAGGGACAATTTCCTGGCTGGAAATTGTCCCTGACACCATTTTTCCGGTCAGGAACTTCGCCACCTCCTCGATCGGTTTCTGTGTCGCCGACAGCCCGATACGCGTGGCCCGCCGTCCGGTCAGCGCGTCCAGCCGCTCCAGCGACAGCGCCAGGTGGCTGCCGCGCTTGTTCTGCACCAGCGCGTGGATCTCGTCGACGATCACCGTGCGCACGCCGGCCAGCATCGCCCGCCCGGACTCGGAGCCCAGCAGCACGTACAGCGACTCCGGGGTGGTGGCGAGGATATGCGGCGGCCGCTTGCGATGCAGGGCGCGCTCGGACTGCGGGGTGTCGCCGGTGCGCACGGCGGTGCGGATGTCCACGTCGGGCAGGCCCAACCCCGCGAGCTCGGCACGGATACCCGCCAGCGGCGCGTCCAGGTTGACGTGGATGTCGTTGGAGAGCGCCTTCAGCGGCGAGACGTACAGCACCAGGGTGGTGGCCGGCAGCCCCTGCGACAGACCCTCCCGCACCAGCGCGTCGATGGCGGTGAGGAAGGCGGTCAGGGTCTTGCCCGAACCGGTGGGCGCGGCGACCAAAGTGTCGCGGCCGGCGGCGATGGCCGGCCAGGCCGCGATCTGCGCCGGCGTGGGCGCCGGAAACGCGCGCGCGAACCAGCTGGCGACCGCGGGGTGGAAGTCGCCGAGGGCCGCGTGCAGGGGCGCTTGCTCAGGCATGCCGGCATTATCCGCCGCCCGCGGAAGGGCCGGATGAATGGCATGGCGGAAGGCGAAGCGGATCTGCGCGGTCACCCGCGCAGGCTGCGGGTAGCCGGTCTCACCGGTTGCGACTCAGCGCACCTCCGGCAAGCCGCCGGGCACGCCCCGCGGCGACAGCAGCAGCTGCCAGAGCTGGTTGCGGCGGACCCGGAAGCTGGCCATCGATGCCGCCAGGTAGAACTGCCACATGCGCCGGAAACGCGCGTCGTAGCGCGGCGGCAGGCGCTCCCAGGCGGCCTCGATATTGGCCCGCCAGGCCTGCAGGGTGCGGTCGTAGTCGGGACCGAAGCCGTGCCAGTCCTCGACCACGAAGCGCCCTTCCAGCGCCGTGGCGATCTGCGCGGCGGAGGGGATCATCGAATTGGGGAAGATGTAGCGCGCGATCCACGGGTCGGTGTGGCGGGTCGAAGTATTGCTGCCGATGCTGTGCAGCAGGGCCAGGCCGCCGTGCTCCGCGGCCGGGTCGAGGCTGCGCCGGACCACCTCGAAGAACGTGCCGTAGTTGCGCACCCCCACGTGTTCGAACATGCCGATGGACAGCACCCGGTCGAAGGCGTGCGGTTCGATGTGGCGGTAGTCCTGCAGGCGGATCTCGATGGGCAGGCCCGCGCACAGCTCCCGCGCATGGGCGGCCTGCTCGGCGGAAATGGTCACGCCCACACCGCGCACGCCGTAGCGTTCGGCGGCGAATTGCAGCGCCTCGCCCCAGCCGCAGCCGACGTCCAGCACCCGCATGCCCGGGCGCAGGCGCAGCTTGCGGCAGACCAGGTCGAGCTTGGCTTCCTGGGCGGCGTCGAGATCGTGCGCATCGCGCCAGTAGCCGCAGCTGTAGACCAGTCGCCGGCCCAGCATGGCGGCATAGAACTCGTTGCCCAGGTCGTAATGGCGCCGGCCGACCTCGCCGCTGCGGCGCTCGACCTGCAGGTTGAGCAGCCGCGCGCGCAGCCCGTCGGCCATGTCGGCAACCCCATGCACGCGTTCGTCCAGGCGCGCCTGCAGCAGCCGCGCCAGCAACCCGTCCAGCGACGGCACGTCCCACCAGCCGTCCATCCACGACTCACCAAGTCCGAGCGAGCCCTGCGCCAGCACCCGGGCATGGAAGCGCTGGTCGTGGATTACCGGGTCGCACTCACTGCCGCCGTCCAGATGGACGCCGGCAGTGGCCAGCAGCCCGGCGACGCGGTCGCGGAGCGGGTGGATCGCAGGCATGTTCGCCTCCGACCCGCAGCTTAGCGCAGCCGGGTGCCGTCAGCCCGGACGGAACAGGGGCCGGTACTCGGCGGCCACCAGCGGCAGCAGCACCCGCGCCGGCACGTCCACGGCGACCGTGCCCACCACGTAGGGAGCGACCTGGTAGGGCGGGAACACGAAGCGCAGCGCGCGGATGCTGCCGTCGGCGTTCATCACCGGCTCGAAGCGGGCGAAACTGGCGGCCGATGGCGCAGTACCGTCATCGATCATCCGGCTGCGCAGCGCCATCTGCCCGGCACGCGCTTCCCCTTCCAGCGCCTCCTCGTCCAGCGACGCCGACAGGGCGGTCATCAGCTGCTCGCGCACGTAGGCCGACACCGGAACCCAACCGTCCGCATCCGGGATCAGCTGCTCCGCGGCGAGCATCTGCTGCCGCTGCGGCAGCCAGACGAAGCGCTCGACCAGCGGGGCGCCGTGCGCGCCTCCGGTGTAGGTGCTGCCGTCGGCCGCCACCGCCACCACCCGCGGCGTCTCCACCACCATGCTGAACTGCAGGCTGAGATCGTAGGGCGCGCGCGGCTTCGCCCCCTTCAACCCGGAGACCGCCTGCATCAGGTCGGTGCGCGCCGCCTCGGCGTAGGCATGCAGCGCCTGCGCGAGGGGCGGGTAGGCAGCCGCCTGCGCCGGGTAGCTGATGCCGACGATGTAACCCGGGGTCGTTTCGATCACGTCCTTCAGCACGACCGGGGCCGCGGCCCCGGCGGGCGCGACGGTTTCCCCCGGCGCGGGCGCGGCGGCGGCCGGTGGGGCGTCATCGCGCTTGCAGCCCGCCAGCAGGACCGGCAACAGGGCCAGGGCGGCGACGCGTGGAATCAGACGGGGAAAATCGCTCATGGCGCAACAGGGGATTGGGGGAGAATCGGCCGATTGCCGCGCGCATAGTTTGGCATGCACGCCACGGGCGCCCCTCACCCGCTCCGCGTCCACCCATGCGAATTCGCCATGGCCCGGAAACGACAAAGCCCGGCCGGAGCCGGGCTTTGCGTGCGCCAAGGCGCAGGCGGATTACATCGCCTGCACTTCGTCGGCCTGCAGGCCCTTCTGGCCCTGCACGACCTTGAAGGAGACCTTCTGGCCTTCCTGCAGGGACTTGAAGCCGGTGCCCTGGATCGAGCGGAAGTGGACGAAAACGTCCGGGCCGCTTTCCGGGGTGATGAAGCCGAAGCCCTTGGCGTCGTTGAACCACTTGACGGTGCCGGTCTGACGATCAGACATGTTGTTACTCCATTGAACAGTTGGTCATGTAAACACGGCTGGCGATACCGGCCGCGACTGTCGAGCAAGGGGTAACGCACACGATGAGCGGATCACGACGGATCTACCACATCGGGTCACGATGTACCGTGATCCCGCTTGAAACAGTGGGCGAACCTTAACCTGTTTTTGACGGCAATGGCGCATTCCGGCAAAGATTTTTTTTGGCCGGTCGTTTTTGCCTACCAGTCGGCGTGATCGGGCAGCAAACCGCGCAGTTCCGCGTCGGTCAGGTTGCGCCACTGGCCGGGCTTGAGGTGGCCCAGCTTGACGTTGCCAATCCGCGCCCGGTGCAGCTGCTTCACCCGGTAGCCGAAGTGGGCCGCCATCAGCCGGATCTGCCGGTTCAGGCCCTGGGTCAGGACGATGCGGAAGCCGAACCGGCCCAGCCGGCCGGTCTTGCACGGCAACGTGGCCTCCCCGTGCACCGGCACCCCGCCGCGGGCCATGGCGCGCAGGAACTCGTCGGTGACCGCGTTGTTCACCGCTACCAGGTATTCCTTTTCCAGCTTGTTCTCGGCGCGCAGGATGCGGTTGACGATGTCGCCGTTGCTGGTCAGCAGGATCAACCCCTCGGAATCCTTGTCCAGCCGGCCGATCGGGAAGATCCGCTGCTCGTGGCCGACGAATTCGACGATGTTGCCCTTGACCGCCTCGTCGGTGGTGCAGGTGATGCCCACCGGCTTGTTCAGGGCGATGTAGACGTGCCGGCGCTTGCCCTTGGCGGCAACGCGGGCCGCCAGCGGATTGCCGTCGATGCGGACTTCGTCGCCCTCCCCGACCTCGGCACCGATGCGGGCGCGGATGCCGTTCACGGTGACGCGGCCCTCGGCGATCAGGCGGTCGGCCTCGCGGCGGGAGCAGTGGCCGGTATCGGCGATGTGTCGGTTGAGGCGCATGGGGCGGGCATTCTACCCGCCCCGGCCGGCTCAGGCGCGCAGCGCCTCGAATTCCGGGTGCCGGCGCATCCACGCGTCGGCGTAGGAGCACTGCGGATCGACCTTGAGCCCGGCATCTCGGGCATAGGCCAGCGCCGCCCGCACCAGCTCGCCGGCGATCCCGCGGCCGCCGATCTCGGGCGGCACGATGATATGGGTGATGGTCAGGCGCCCCTCGTCCTCGATGTAGTCGAGGCGCGCGGCGTGGCCTTCGGCCTGGGTGACAAACCGCTGTTCGGGGACTTCGTGCAGGATCTCGGTCATGGCTGTTCTCCGTCGTTGCGGCCCTATCCCAGCAGGCTGCGCGTGAAGTGGCCGGCAACGCCAGGCCGCAGCAGCAGGGTGAACAGCACGCCGTAGGCCGCGCCCCACAGATGCGCACTGTGGTTGACGTTGCCACCGCCGCGCCGGTCCATCCAGATGCTGTAGCCGACGTAGAGGATGGCGAACAGGAAGGCCGGGATCGGCAGCGGGATCGGGAAGATGATCAGCTTCGACCACGGGTCGAACAGGATCGCCGCGAACAGCACCGCCGCCACCCCGCCGGACGCGCCCAGACTTCGGTAGTTCGGGTCGCGCTGATGCTTCATGTAGGTCGGCAGTATCGAGACAACGATCGCCGACAGGTAGAACAGCAGGTAGCCGACCGGCGAGATCCATTCGGAGAACACCCGCTCCACCTGCATGCCGAACGACCACAGGGTGATCATGTTGAACAGCAGATGGGTCCAGTCGGCGTGGATGAAGCCGTAGCCCAGCAGGCGGTCGTACTGGCGGTTGCGGGTGACCGCGGGCGGCCACAGGATCAGCCGGCCCAGCAGGCGCTGGTCGTTGAAGGCGCGCCAGCTGACCAGCACGGTGGCGGCGATGATGGCGAGGGTGAACATCGGTCAGGCCGCCCGGTAGTTGTCCTGCATCGGGTAGGTGCGCGCGTAGGCGGCGAACGCCAGCGCGGCCACGAACGCGAACGCCGCGAAGAAGAACATCAGCACCGCGTTCTCGCTGTAGCCGGTGGCGGCGATCCGCGCAGTAACCGCGTCATTGCGCACCGCGGCGTTGGTCAGCAGCACCCACAGGCTGCCGAAGGTGCTGGTGAGGTACCAGAACGCCATGATCACGCCCTTCATCGCCACCGTGGCCTGGCTGTAGGCGAACTCCAGCGCGGTGGCGGAGACCAGCACCTCGCCGAAGGTCAGCAGCAGGTAGGGCCAGGTCTGCAGCGCCAGCGAGGTCTGCGCGCCGCTGTCGATCTGCAGCTGGATGAGGCCGGCGATGACCCAGGCGATGCCCGAGAACGCGATGCCCCAGCCCATCCGCCGCAGCGGGGTGGGTTCGAAGCCGATCCGGCGCAGCGCCGGGTACAGCAGCACGTTGTTGAACGGGATCAGCAGCATGATCAGCAGCGGGTTCAGCGCCTGCATCTGCCCTGCTTCACTGACCAGCCAGCTCGGCCACCACCAGGCCTCGTGCGGCACCGTCATCGCCTTGCCCTGGATCACCCAGGTGCTGGCCTTCTGGTCGAACAGCGACCAGAACGGCGTGGTCAGGGCGAACACGATCAGGATCCGCAGCACCGCGCGCACGCCGTCCACCGCCGCGTCCGGGTGCCGGCCGCGCGCGCGCTCCAGCTGCATCGACACGCCGATGCCGCCGAACGCGATCAGCGCACCCAGCGCCAGGCAGGCGGTGATGATGAAGTGGAAGTCGGCCGGCCAATACGGCACCGCGACGCCGAATGCCGCCTGCAGCAGCCAGCATCCCAGCATCGCCACCGCCAGCAGCGCGCCAAATCCAGCCACCAGCAACCCCGGCCTGCCCTGCCCCGGCGCCTGCGCCAGCAGCGCGCTGCGCGCCACGTTGAGGAAGGAATGCGGGTCTTCGCCACGGGTGGGCGGCACCCGCACGTATTGCTTGCGGCCCAGCCAGAAGATGAAGGTGGCGATGAACATCAGCACGCCGGGGATGCCGAACGCCACCGCCGGGCCGAGGTCGCGCAGGAACAGCGGCATCAGCAGCGAGGCGAAGAAGCTGCCGAAGTTGATCGTCCAGTAGAAGCCGTCGAAGACCAGCTTGGCCAGGTGCTTGTTGGCGGTGGTGAACTGGTCGCCGCAGAAACTCACCACCAGCGGCTTGATCCCGCCACTGCCCAGCGCGATGAGGAACAGGCCGGTGTAGAAGCCGTTGCGGCTGTCCTCGAACAGCGCCAGGCAGGCATGGCCGGCGCAGTAGATCAGCGAGAACCACAGCACGGTGTTGTACTTGCCGAAGTAGCGGTCGGACAGCCAGCCGCCCAGCAGCGGGAAGAAGTACACCCCGATGACGAAGCTGTGGAACACGTCCTTGGCGACGCCCTGCCGCTCCGCCTCCGGCACATAGGCCAGGATCACGCTGCTGACCAGGAACTGCACCAGGATGTTGCGCATCCCGTAGAAGCTGAAGCGCTCGCACGCCTCGTTGCCGATGATGTAGGGAATCTGCCGGGGCAGGCGGGCGGTCGGTGCGGCCGTCGTCTGGCTCATGCGTGGCTCTTTGCTGGGGTTGCGGGAAGCCTAACCGATGCGGGGCTTACGCCCATTCGGTCAGCCCTTCGCGTTCGTACAGGGCCTTGAAGGTCGGCCGCGCCTTCATCCGCTTCGCCAGCTCGGCCAGGCGCGGGGCGTCGGTGGCCGGCGACGGCGAATTGCGCGACCAGCGCATCAGCATCACCAGGTAGAAATCCGCGACGCAGGGTGCATCGCCCAGCAGGTACGGCCCATGGGCCTGCAGGTGCGTATCGATCCTCTGCCAGTGCGCGGCCAGCCGGCGCGCGCAGTGCGCATGCACCGCCTCGGCATTGGCTTCGCCGGCCACCTCGCCCGGGTACCACCACTGCCGCAGCAGCGGCTGCACTTCGTTGGCCAGGTTGAACATCCATTGCAGGAAGTCCAGCCGCTGCGGATCGCCAACAGCGGGCATCAGCCCCGCCTGCGGGTGGGTTTCCGCCAGCCACAGCGCCAGCGCCGCGGCCTCGTGCTGCGGCTTGCCGTCGATCACCAGGGTCGGCACCACCCCGCTGGGATTCAGCGCCAGGTATTCCGGCGACTTCTGCGCGCGGCTGGCGAAGTCCACCAGACGCAGTTCGTGCGGAAATTTCAGCTCCAGCAGCAGCCAGTGGACGAGGAAGCTGGCAGAACCGGGGGCGTAGTAGAGCGTCGCGGCCATGGCGGAAATCCGGTGGAATGCAGCTTCCATCTTCGCACGCCGTCCGCCAAGACTTACGACAGGCAACAGGCGGATGGCACTGGGCTACCATCGGGCGGTTGACCCGGAGACCCATGATGCGCCGCCACTTGCTCGCCCTTGCCCTGCTGTCCATCGCCACGTCCGCCCCGTCCGCCGCGCACGCGGCCAAGCCCGACCTGACCACCGTGGCCGAGCGCAGTGGCTACCGGCAGACCGGCCGCTACGACGAGGTGATCGCGCTGTGCGATGCCTACCAGCAGGCCTGGCCGCAGGCGGTGCGCTGCTTCGATTTCGGCACCAGCCCGCAGGGCCGGCCGATAAAGGCGATGGCGGTGTCCACCCGCGGCGCGCTGACGCCCGAGGAGGCGCGCGCGCAGGACCTGCCGGTGGTGCTGGCGCAGGGCGGTATCCACGCCGGCGAGATCGACGGCAAGGACGCCGGCTTCGGCCTGCTGCGCGACCTGCTGCGCGGCAAGGCCGGCAAGGGCCTGCTGGACAAGACCGTCCTGCTGTTCGTGCCGGTGTTCAACGTCGATGGCCACGAAAACTTCAAGGCCTGGAACCGCCCCAACCAGCGCGGCCCGGAGGAAATGGGCTTCCGCACCACCGCCCAGCGCTACAACCTCAACCGCGACTACGTGAAGGCCGACGCGCCGGAGATGCGCGCGATGCTGGCGCTGGTCAATGCCTGGGATCCGCTGGTGGCGCTGGACCTGCACGTCACCGACGGCGCCAAGTTCCGCCACGACATCTCTATCACCGGCGAGCCGGTCAATTCCGGCGACGAAGCGCTGCGCGCGGCCGGACGCGGCTTCCGCGACGGCATCATCGAAAAGCTGAAACAGCGCGGCTCGCTGCCGGTGGCGTTCTACCCCAGCTTCGAGGAGGAGGACGACCCGGCCTCGGGCTTTGCCGACGGCGTCAGCACGCCGCGCTTCTCGCACGGCTATTTCCCGCTGCGCAACCGCGTCGGCATCCTGGTCGAGACGCATTCCTGGCAGCCCTACCCCAACCGCGTGCGCGCCACCTACAACACCGTGCTGGCCGCGCTGGAACTGGCCGCCGAGCATGGCCCGCAGTGGCGCCAGCTGGAGCTGGAGGCCGATGCCCGCGCCGCCGCGCTGGGCGGCCAGCCGGTACCGCTGGACTACGCCACCACCGATGCGAAGCGCTTCATCGAATTTCTGGGTTACGCCTACACCCGCACGCCGTCGGAGATCTCCGGCGCCAGCATGACCCGCTACGACGAGCGCACCCCGCAGCTGTGGATGCTGCCGCTGCGCGATACCGTGGTGCCCGGCCGCACGGTGGAAGCGCCGAAGGCCGGTTACCTGGTGCCGCCGGAACACGCTGCGCAGGTCGGCGCCCAGCTGCGCATCCACGGCATCGACTATCGCGTGCTGGAAACCGCCACCGCGCAGGCGGCGGTGCAGGCCTTCGACGCCGACAGCGTGAAGTTCTCGCCAACGCCGATGGAAGGCCACCAGCGCGCAACCCTCGCCGGCACCTGGGAGCCCGCCACCGCCGACCTTGCCGCCGGCACGCTGTTCGTCCCCATCGCCCAGCCGAAGGCCCGCCTGGTGATGGCGATCCTGGAGCCGCAGGCGCCGGACTCGATGGCCGCCTGGGGCGCGTTCAACAACGCCTTCGAGCAGAAGGAGTACATGGAAGCCTACGTCGCCGAGGAACAGGCCCGGCTGATGCTGGCGCGCGACCCGGCGCTGAAGGCCGAGTTCGAGAAGAAGCTGAAGGACGATGCCGCGTTCGCGAAGAACCCGCGCGCACGCCTGGACTTCTTCTACCGTCGCCACCCGGCCTGGGACGCCGGCTACAACCGCTACCCGGTGCTGCGTACCACCAGGGTGTACTGAAGTGCGGACGCTCATCCCGCTGCTGGCGGTGCTGCTGTGGATGCCCGGGGGCGACGCCGCCGCACGCGCCAAAACCACCACCGCGCGGGTACTGTTCGTCGGCAACAGCCTGACCTATGTCGGCAATCTGCCCGCGGTGTTTTCCGCGATGACCAGGGCCAACGGCTATCCCGTTGACAGCGACATGATCGTGCGCGGCGGTGCGACCCTGGCGCAGCGGCTGGACGACGGCACCATCGCCAAGGCGCTGGACAGCCGCAAGTACTCGGTCCTGGTATTGCAGGAGCGCGGCGGCGAGTTGATCTGCGCCTTCGGTGCGGAATCGTGCGCGGACTCCCGGGCAGCACTCGACGCCATCGCAGGCCTGGCGAAGCAGAATGGCGTCGCCACCATCGTGCTGTTGGGGACCTACCAGTCGCTGCCGGCCGCCTCCACCGCCACGGTCGAGCGGGAGGCCGCCGCCGCAGCGCAGGCCGGTCTCGCTTACGTGGAGGTATCGCAAACACTGGGCCGCTTGGTCGCCCTACGCCCGGGGGCCGCCTGGTTCGACACCGATGGCGTGCATCCCGGCAGGGACCTGACGCTGCTGCAGGCAGTGTTGCTATACCGGCAGATCCTGGGAACGCTGCCCGCTGCGGAACCCGTGTTCGTGAGCGCCCCCATCTACGGGGTCCAGAGCGGGTTGACCGAAAGGCTGCGCGCCGCCAATGCGCCGGCACCCCAGCCGCGCACCCGGCGTGCCATCAGCTTTTCGGCCAAGGCCGTGCGCGAGCTGCTCGACAGTCTGCCTGCCGATCGGTAGCCGTCCCGCCACCCGGGTTGTCCAGCACCCCGACAACACTCAGCATTTTTCGTACTTCCAGTTGCGGCGCTTGCCCGCGGCCATCCACTCGATGGCCTGCGCCAGCCGCTTCGTGCGGGTTTCCGCGCGCTTGGCCTCGACGATCCACTCGATGTATTCGCGCCGGCATCCCGGCGGGAAGGCGTCGAAAGTCGCGTTTGCCGCCTTGTTGTGCGCCAGTGCGGCGGCAAGATCCTCGGGCGTATCCGGGGCGGGCCGCGGCGCCGGCTTGCGCTTGGGCGACTTCAGCCCGGCCTCGTTGAGCTGCATCGCCTTGCGCAGATGTGCAAGCAGGGTCGTTCGCGGCGGCAGGTCGTCCAGCGAGGTCATCTTGCCGTAGCTGCCCATGCCATCGCGCGGCTCGCCCTCGCCCACCACATCCGCGTGCCTCCAGAACCCGAACGAGACGTGCTGCTTGAACGCCGCCATCCCGCACAGGATGCCGCCGGCATGGCTGAAGCTGGGCATGCCCCATTTGATCGATTCCTCGACCTCGGGACAGGCTTCGTGCACCAGCGCGCGCGCATGGCGCAGGATCGGCTGCGCGAACGGCGCGGCGCGCTCGATGTAGGCGTCGATGCGGGGGTCGCGGGCCATCTGCTTGCCTGCCTGGGAAGTCCGCGCCATTCTGCACCCACACCCCCGTCAGCGACGTGCGCACATGCGGCTACGCAATCCGATCCTCTGGCTCGTGCTCGCCGTTGCGCTGGCGGCCGGCTGGCAGCAGTTGCAACCGCGGGCGCAAGCACCGGCAGCGCCCCCGGCAGCGCACGAATCCGGGGCCGCGGGGTCCCAGTCACGGGCGCCCCGGGTCGGCACCACCCCGGTCGCAGAGCCAGCTCGAGGCGCCCCTGGCCTGCCGGCCTTCCTGCCGCAGGAGGCACAGGCCACCGTCGCCCTGATCCAGCGCGGCGGCCCCTATCCCTACCGCCAGGACGGCCAGGTCTTCGGCAACCGCGAAAGTCTGCTGCCGCGCCAGCCGCGCGGCTGGTATCGCGAGTACACCGTCGACACGCCGGGTCTGCACCATCGCGGCGCACGCCGGATCGTCACCGGCGGCAACCCCCCGCGCGAGTGGTACTACAGCAGCGACCACTACCGCAGCTTCCGCCGTTTCGACGTGGGGGCGGGGCCATGACCAGCCTCGCGCAGATGCTCGAAGACCCTCGCCAGGCCGGGGTGTACTTCGTCCTCGACGAGGACATCGCCCTGCTCGACATCGCCTGCGGCGGGGCCGGCCTGCACACGCTGCGCATCGACCTGCAGGGCTGCGAGGACAAGCAGCGCCTGCTGCTACGGCTGGCCGAAGGGCTGGCCACGCCTACCGGCCAGGGCAGCAACTGGGACGCGCTAAGCGACCAGCTGCGCGACCTCTCGTGGCTGGGCGCCTCCGGCTACGCGCTGCTGCTGCCGCATGCTGCGGCGCTCCGCGATGCCGATGAAGCCAGCTTCGAAACCCTGCTGGACATCCTGGACGAGGCCGCGGTGGACTGGCAGGCTCGGAATACCCCGTTCTGGGCCTTCCTGGCCCTGCCCGACCGGGACTTCCCGGATGAACAGGACACGCCCGCACGCTAGCATGTGCGGATGCAGACCTCCGCCTTCCGCAGCGCCACCCTCGCCGACATCGACGCCATCGTCGCGCTGGTCACCTCCGCCTACCGCGGCGATGCCAGCCGCGCGGGCTGGACCACCGAAGCCGACCTGCTGGACGGCAACCGCATCGATCCGGAAGTGCTGCGTGCCGACCTGGCGCGGCCGCGCAGCCGCGTGCTGCTGGTCGAAGCCGATGACGGCCTGCACGCCTGCGCGCACGTGGCCGACGAGGACGGCGCAGGCTACTTCGGCATGTTCGCAGTGCGTCCCGGGCTGCAGGGCGGCGGCCTGGGCAAGCGCCTGCTGGCCGAGTGCGAGCGCATCGTCGGCGACGAGTGGGGGCTGCCGGTGATGCGCATGACCGTCATCGACGTCCGCGACGAACTCATCGCCTTCTACCAGCGCCGCGGCTACCGCCGCACCGGCCAGTTCAAGCCGTTCCCCTACGGCGACGCCCGCTTCGGCCAGCCCAAGCGCGACGACCTGCGTTTCGAAGTGCTGGAAAAACCCCTGCGCACAGAGGCGGCGGCATGAGCGGGAACTGGACCTATGTCTGCACCACCGCCGAGCTGCTGCCCGGGGAAATGAAGGTCGCCTTCGATGAGGTCACCGGCACGCCGATCGCGGTGTTCAACATCGATGGCGACCTGTACGCGCTGGAAGACCAGTGCACGCACGAGGACTTCGAGCTGTCTGCCGGGCACTTCGACCCGGCAACCGGTGAAGTGGAATGCGTGCTGCACGGCGCCCGCTTCGACGTGCGCGACGGCCGCGCCCTGTGCGCACCCGCCTACGAGCCGGTGGCGAAGTTCCCGGTGAAGGTGGAAGACGGCCAGGTGCTGGTGCGCGACGACCGCTGATCCAGTCCCGCCGCGCGTGGCGGCCCTCCCACGGGGCACGCCACCACCCTGGAACCCTGCTGCTTGGCGGCTGCCGGCAGGCATCGCCCCCTCTGCCCGGTAGACTTCCTGTTGTGAACGGTAATTGTTCTCATTATCATTCCAACATCCAGCCGACGTGAGCCCCCACAGGCCCGTGCCGTGCCCGGCATCCCACCTTTCACCCTTCCCCCAGGAACGGACTGGCCCTGGCTGCCCGCCTTCCCGCCATCGAGCGCCCCCATTTTCCCCATGACCCACATCAAATCCCGCAAGCATCCGGTGCGCCGCGCGCACGCCCACCTCGCCACCACCGCCCTGGGCGCCAGCCTGGCGCTGGCCCTGCCGATGATGGCCCACGCCGCCGATGGCAATGCCGACGCGGACAACAGCGGCGAACCGCAGGCAAAAACGCTGGACAAAGTGGAAGTGCGCGGCCTGCGCAGCTTCGTGGTCTCGCCGAAGTTCACCCAGACCCTGCAGGACACGCCGCAGACCATCGAGGTGATCGGCAAGGAGCTGCTGCAGCAGCAAGGCGCCACCACCCTGACCGAAGCACTGCGCAACAGCCCGGGCGTTGGCACCTTCTACGCAGGCGAGAACGGCAACACCACCACTGGCGACACCCTGTACATGCGCGGCTTCGACACCTCGTCCAGCATCTTCGTGGATGGCGCGCGCGACCTCGGCAGCGTCTCCCGCGACCTGTTCAACATCGAACAGGTGGAAGTGGTGAAGGGCCCGGCCGGCACCGATACCGGCCGCAGCGCGCCCACCGGCGCGATCAACATGGTCAGCAAGCAGGCACAGCTGCGCGATGTGGTGTCCGGCAGCGCCTCCGCCGGCGTGGACGGCCAGAAACGCGCCACCGCCGACTGGAACACCAAGCTCGGCGAGTCCTCCGCGCTGCGCGTGAACGCCCTGTGGCAGGACAGCGACGTGCCCGGCCGCGACCGAGTCAACAACAGCCGCGTCGGGCTTGCACCGTCGCTGGGCTTCGGCCTGGACGGCGCCACCCGGCTCTGGCTGGACCTGCTGTACGTGAAGCACGACAACGTGCCGGATGGCTACGTGCCGACCATCGGCCTGCCGTACTGGACGCCGCAACCGGGGCTGGAGCAGCTGGCCGGCCACCCGGTCGATCCGGAGAACTTCTATGGCAGCCGCGACGACCACGACGACGTCACCGCGCGGATGGCCACGCTGCGCCTCGAGCATGACCTCAATGACCACCTGAAGATCAGCAACACCCTGCGCTGGGGCAAGACCGAGCAGGACTACCTGCTGACCGCGTTCATGGGCACGGGCACCGCCGCCAACAGCGGCAACATCCAGTGGACGGACAAGGACGACCTGTCCACCTACATGCTGGCGCGCAGCCTCCCGACCTTCAAGGATCAGGAAAACAGCATCATCACCAACCAGTTCAACCTGCGCGCGGACTTCGGCACCGGCGCGGTGGAACACTTCCTCAGCGCCGGCGCGGAGCTGACCCGCGAGGAGCAGACGGGCCACGGCATCGCCACGACCGGCAGTCGCCCGCCCGCCAACCTGTACGCCCCGGACTGGAACGATGCCGGCACCCTGGCCTGGAGCCGCAGCGGTGCCATCTCCCGCGGCCAGACCGACACCCGCGCGCTGTACCTGTTCGACACGCTGAAGTTCGGCGAGCACTTCCTGCTCACCGCCGGCCTGCGCGCCGATCGCTACACCACCAACTACGACGCCACTGCGGTCTGCAACACGCCCGGCACCAGCGGCGGCAGCGGCCGCGGCATCGTGTACTGCGGCAGCGCGCCGATTGGCTCGCTGGTCACCACCGCCGACCTGCGCGACTCCGATACCCTGCTGAACTACAAGCTCGGCTTCGTCTACAAGCCGGTGGAAGCGCTCAGCCTGTACGCCAACGCCGCGCTGTCGCAGCAGCCCCCGGGCGGCGGCAACTTCGCCCTCAACACCACCGCCAGCAGCGCCGACAACCTCAACAACGACCCGCAGAAGGCCAAGACCCACGAGATCGGCGCGAAGTGGGCGGCAAACGGCGCGTTGACCCTGAACCTGGCGCTGTTCCAGACCCGCGTGACCAACGAGATCATCGCCGATGCCAGCGCACCCGGCGGCTATTCGCAAACCGGCGAGAAGCGGGTCAAGGGCGTGGAAGCCAGCGCGGTCGGCAACATCACCGACCGCTGGAACATCTCGCTGGGCTACCTGCAACAGGACGCGGAGGTCGAGAACGGCCCGAACGTCACCGCCGACGGCACGCCGAACCTGACCTACACGCCGTCCGACGCCTTCACCAGCTGGACCACCTACACGCTCCCGTTCGGCCTGACCGTGGGCGGCGGCGTGCGCTATACCGGCGGCCTGCATCGCGGTACCGATGGCGCGGTGGGCACGCCCGCGCGCACCAAGTCGTATACCGTGTACGACGCCGTGGTCTCGTACGCCGTCAACGACAACCTCACCCTGCGCCTGAACGGCTACAACCTGTTCGATAAGGTCTACGTCGCGTCGATCAACAAGAGCGGCTACCGCTATACCCCCGGCGCGCCGCGGACGTTCCTGCTGAGCGCGGACTTCCGCTTCTGATGTTCCATCGCGCGGCGGAGCCAGCCTCCGCCGCGCACGCCACGGATGCCGTCATGCTGCTGCATATCCCGAATGTCCTGACCCGCGACGAACTCGTGCACCTCCGCACCGCGCTGGACGCCGCGGACTGGACCGACGGCCGCGAGACCGTCGGCACGCTGGGCGCGCAGGTCAAGCGCAACCAGCAGCTGCCGGATGCGTCGCCGGTGCGCGTGGAACTGGCGCGCATCGTGCTGGCGGCGCTGGGCCGCAACCCGCTGTATTTCGCGGCGACGCTGCCGCTGAAGACGCTGACGCCGCGCTTCAACCGCTACGCCGGCGGCGGCGAATACGGCTTCCACGTCGATGGCGCGGTGATGCGCGCGGACGGCGGGCAGCAGCTGCGTTCCGATGTGTCCTGCACGCTGTTCCTGGCCGAGCCGGACGAATACGACGGCGGCGAGCTGATCGTCAGCGATACCTACGGCGAGCACGAAGTGAAGCTGCCGGCCGGCGACGCCATCGTCTATCCGTCCAGCAGCCTGCACCGGGTCACGCCGGTGACACGCGGCGCGCGCGTCGCCTCGTTCTTCTGGGTGCAGAGCATGGTGCGCGACGACGCCAGCCGGCGGATGCTGTTCGAACTGGACGCGTCGATCGAGCGCCTGCGCGCCAGCGGCGCGGATGCCGAAGCCGTGCTGCAGCTCACCGGCCTCTATCACAACCTGCTGCGGCGCTGGGCGGAGACCTGACGCCGGGCCAGCCGAGCGACGCGATGGCGCGTCTTGATTTCGATCAAATTAATGAGAATGATTTTCATTGATACAGAGAACGGTTCTCATTAACATGCGCGCACCGCGGCACAGGACGCCGCCAATCCGCCATGAGCCCCCATGCTTCCGCAATCGCGAAACCCGCATCGCAGCCTCGCCCACGCCCCGCTCGCCCTCGCCATCTGCATGGCGATCTGCGCTCCTGCACTGGCCGCGACGCCGGCGGACAAGGACAAGAGCGCGGTAACCCTGGATGCAGTGGTGGTGACCGCCACGGGCTTCGAACAGAAGATCACGGAGGCCCCCGCCAGCATCAGCGTGATCACCCGCGAGGAACTGGCCACCCGCCCCTATCTCACCCTGATCGACGCGGTGCGCGACCTTGAGGGCGTGGACGTCGGCGAGACCTCGGACAAGACCGGGCAGAAGACCATCTCCATGCGCGGCATGGGCCCGGACTACACGCTGGTGCTGATCGACGGCAAACGCCAGAACAACCACGGCGACATCTACCCGAACAGCTTCGGCGGCAACCAGTTCAACCACATCCCGCCGCTGGACATGATCGACCGCATCGAAGTGATCCGCGGCCCGGCCTCCACCCTGTACGGCGCCGACGCGCTGGGCGGCGTGATCAACATCATCACCCGCAAGGTCGGCCTGCACTGGAGCGGCTCGGTCACCGCCACCCACAACCTGCAGGAAAACGATGATTTCGGCAGCGACAGCACCGTCGACTTCGCGTTGAGCGGCCCGCTGGTCGCCGACCGGCTGGGGCTGGGGCTGCGCGGTTCGTGGTACCGGCGCAACGCCTCCACGCCCGAATACGAAACCATCACCGCACCGGACGGCACCAGCTTCGAGCGCTCGCTGGGCTTCGGCGGCGGCGGCAAGACCGTGGACAACACCAACAAGAGCGCCGGCATCACCCTCGGCTGGACGCCCACCGACAGCCAGAGCCTGAGCTTCGACTACGACACGTCGAAGCAGGTCTACGACAACACGCCCTACCGCAACAACCTCGGCACGGAAACCTACCCGCTGGGCACGGCGGATGGCCTTACCGGCATCTGGCGCGCCGCGCCGCAGGTGGGCTACGCCGCCAACCAGGAATTCACCCGCGACCAGTGGTCGCTGGCCCACCAGGGCCAATGGGCATTCGGCGACAGCCTGGTGTCGCTTTCGCACATCGGCACCGCCAACCACGGCCGCACGCTGCCGTTCAACGTGGACGAGCGCCTGCTCCACCGTGCCATCTACTGCAACAACGCCGCCACCTGCACCAGCGGCGCCTATGCCGGCATGAGCCGGGCGCAGCGGCAGCAGCTGATGCTCGATACTTTCCTGCCGCGCCCCAAGCGCAGCATGGAAAGCCGCCAGTACACGCTGGACGCGAAGCTGGATTTCGTCGCGGGCGAGAAGCACCACGTCGTGGCCGGCGGCCAGCTGATCGACGGCGAGCTGGAGGACGGCGTGTTCGGCATGGAAAGCGGCGGCAGCGGCGGTGCCGTGCAGGAGCACCGCATGTGGTCGCTGTTCGCCGAGGACAACTGGACGCCGGTGGACGGGCTGACCCTCACCGTCGGCCTGCGCCGCGACCAGCACAACATGTTTGGCAGCCAGCTCAGCCCGCGCGCCTACGCGGTCTGGGAACTGGCCCCGCAGTGGACGCTGAAGGGCGGCGTCAGCACCGGCTTCAAGACGCCCAAGACCACCGACCTGTACGACGGCATCACCGGCTTCGGCGGCCAGGGCACCATCCCCTTCGTCGGCAATCCGGACCTCACCCCGGAAACCAGCGTCAACAGCGAACTGGCGCTGTACTGGACCTCGGCCGATGCCCTGCACAACTTCAACATCACCGCGTTCCACAACGACTTCGACGACAAGATCGCGCGCGGCGAAACCAGCCTGAGCTGCGCGCAGACCGGCGGCGTGCGTCCCTGCGCCAACCTTGGCGACTACGCGCAGCTCGGCTACACCAGCTACGCGCAGAACATCAATATCGACAAGGTGCGGGTGCAGGGCGTGGAAGTGGCCGGCCGCTGGGGCATCACCCGCGCGCTGTCGCTGCGCGCCAACTACACCTTCACCGACAGCGAGCAGCTCAGCGGCGCGCAGAAGGGCCTGCCGCTGACCAATACCGCCAGGCACATGGCCAATGCCAACCTCCACTGGCAGGCCAGCGACGCCCTCAGCCTGCAACTGGTGGGCGAGGCGCGCTCGCAGCGCTACCGCGGCATCACCAACGGCGTCCGCCAGGACTACAAGGGCTACACCGTCTTCCACCTGGGCGCGCAGTACCGGATCAACGAGAACCTCGAGCTGGGCGCGCGCATCAACAATCTGCTGGACCAGGATTTCACCTCGTTCCAGACCGTGTGGACGCAGGCCGGCGACAGCAGCTACAGCCCCAGCTACCTCGACGACTACAACAACAAGGACAAGTCGCGGAATCTCTGGCTCAGCCTCAACTGGCGCTTCTGATGCGCGGCCGCGGCACGGGGCGTCAACCCTCCCTGTCGCGGCTCGTTGTCGAGAAAAATAGGTTCTTCTCCCAACTGAGGGGAAAGGCGCACGGCCGACCGGGCAGACTTGCTG
>NZ_JAXOFT010000017.1:0-43590 GCF_036409385.1 Thermomonas sp. LB-4
GCAAGTCTGCCCGGTCGGCCGTGCGCCTTTCCCCTCAGTTGGGAGAAGAACCTTTTCATAGGGCACGTTGGGCTCGAGCAGGCTGATGATGGTGGTGACGCCGCGCTTCTTGAGGTCGGCGAAGTCCTCCTCCACCGGATAGGGGCCCAGCAGCACGCCTTTGACCGGCGCCTCGGCCCGCACCGCCCGCCACGGCTGCACGAAGATGCTGGCCGGATTGAGCAGCACCCACACGCCGAAGGCGAAGCCGGCGAGACCGAGCACGAGGACAGCGATGACGATGCGTTTGCTTGGCTTGTACATGGTTCCTGACCGATATGCTGGATTGCGGGATGCACGCCGCCGCGACCCCGCCCGCGGGATCTGGTGGTCGACGTCATGCGCCCCCTGCTCGTGCCGTCCGCGGACCGCCCGTGCGGAAGGCACGGAAGCGGCCGCGCAATGCGGCTGTAGGAAATGTGACGCAATTCGCATGCCAGACCGGACAAGCCGCGCCCGCGGCGCATCGTCACGCCCGGGCCAGCAGCCGATGACGTGTCGCGTCAGTTTTTGACGTGCTGCGGCGACGCGGATTCCACCGGCTGCACCACATCGTGGTTGCGGCCTCGAAAGGGCGCATACCAGCGCTGGATGCGGGCGATATCCGCCTGCATGTCGTTGCCCGGCGCAAATGCCGGGCCGATGGTGATGGTACGGCTGGGGTAATCAAACGCGGCAACGATCACCGGTACGCCCGCGCCGTGGGCGATCCGCCAGAAGCCTGGCTTCCACTGCTCCACCCATTTGCGCGTGCCTTCCGGTGCGATCGCGTACCACATGCAGTCAGCCGCATTGAGCGCGTCGACCGCCTGACCGACCACGCCATGCGGCGCGGCGCGATCCACCGCGATGACTCCCTGCCAGCGCAGCAGCGGCCCCAGCAGCGGAATCCGGAACAGGCTGTGCTTGCCAAGGATCGACAGCCGGATGCCCAGCGCCAGCTTGGCGGCAATGCCCCAGACCCCATCCCAGTTGGAGGAGTGCGGCGCGGCGATCAGCACCGCACGCGGCACGTCGGGGAACGCCCCGACCATCCGCCAGCCGCCCAGCCGCAGCACGCTGCGCCCCAGCCATTCCATGCCGCGGTTGCGCGGCATGCGCGGCGCGTGCTCCGGCAGCGCCAGCACGATATCCCCCTGCTCCCGGCTCAATCCCACCCCCGTCCGCTGCGCCCCTGCTTGATGCTCGCACGCCCGCGCTTCTCGCCCAAGCGGCGCTCCCTGGCGCCGCGGGTCGGCTTGGTGGCGATGCGCGGCGTCGGCGCGTGCAGCCCGCTTTCGA
Source organism: Thermomonas sp. LB-4 (assembly GCF_036409385.1). Taxonomy (NCBI): domain Bacteria; kingdom Pseudomonadati; phylum Pseudomonadota; class Gammaproteobacteria; order Lysobacterales; family Lysobacteraceae; genus Thermomonas; species Thermomonas sp. LB-4. The sequence goes on from NZ_JAXOFT010000017.1 coordinate 1,321, forward strand.
TGAAGGCGGCCAGCCGCGCCCGCGCATCCTCGCGGTTGCGCTCCTGGGTGCGGAAGCGCTGCGCCGACAGCACCAGCACGCCTTCGCCGGTCACGCGGCGGTCGCGCTTGGCCAGCAGCCGCGCCCGCACCGGCTCCGGCAGCGAGGGCGAGCGCGCGATGTCGAAGCGCAGCTCGACCGCGGTGGCCACCTTGTTGACGTTCTGCCCACCCGGGCCCGACGCGCGCACGAAGCGCTCGATCAGTTCGTCGTCGTCGATGGCAAGCCGGCCGATCTGCATGCACCGATTCTACCGGCAGCATGCCGCCGGCCAGCGACGACCGCGGGTGCAGCAGGACGAGGCGGGCATTGCCGCGCCCCGGCCACGGCTGCGAAGATGCTGCCCCACCCTGATTTCCCGGAGTCTCCCCATGCGCTGCATCGGCCTGTCGCTTGCCCTGCTGTTCGCCTTCTCCCCCGCCGCCCTGGCCCAGACCACCGCCCAGACCACCGCCCCGGCGCCGGCCGCGGAAGCCGCGGACACCTACGACGTGGACCGCCTGCTGCAGGCAATGGACATGCAGTCGATGATGGCCGGGATGCAGCAGCAGATGCAGGGCGCGCAGCAGAAGATGCTGACGGATGCGTTCGGCGCCGACCTCGACGCGGCCGCGCGCGCGCGGATGCAGGAGGCGATGGCGACCAGCAACGCCATCATCCAGAGGCACCTGTCGTGGGAGGCGCTGGCACCGGTGGTGCGCAAGGTCTACGCGCAGGTCTTCAGCAAGCGCGAAGTGCAGGCGATGACCGCGTTCTACAGTAGCCCGGAAGGCGCCTCGATCCTGAAGAAGTCGCCGCAGGCGATGGGCCTGACCATGCAGGAGATCCAGCCGGCGATGCAGGCGGCGATGCAGGAAGTGAAGGCCGCCATCGAACAGCAGGCGGCGAAGTAAGCCACGGCGCCATGCCGGTCCGATCCCCGCCGACGCGGGGATCAGGCCGGCGGGGCGGCGAACAACGCCAGCGCCTTGGCGAACTCCGCATCCGGCGGTGCCAGCACCTCGATGCGCGCGCCGCTATGCGGATGAGCGAACGCCAGCCGGCGCGCATGCAACAGCATGCGATGGATGCCGAGGCTGCGGAAGCTGCGGTTGTGGCGGCCGTCGCCGTGGCTGGAATCGCCGATCAGGTGGTGCGAGAGGTGCTTGAGGTGGCGGCGGATCTGTCGGAACCGGCCGGTTCGCGGCGATGCCCGCAAACACGCATAGCGCGAGGTCGCAAAGCCCGCCGAAGGCAGCGCCAGCTCGCAGGTCGCCAGCACTTCGAAATCGGTGATCGCCGGCTTCTTCTGCGGCTTGCCGGGGCCGCCGTCGAGCGGATGGTCGACGGTGAAGACGGCTTCCGCCGGCCAACCGCGGCAGACCGCCCAGTAGTCCTTCTCGACGTCGTGCGCCATCAGCGTTTTGCCCAGCGCCGAGGCCGTATCGCGGTCGAACGCCAGCAGCAGGCAGCCACTGGTGGCGCGATCCAGCCGATGCACCAGGAAAATGGGCCGCCCGAACTGCTCGCGCAGGCGATCCGCGGCGAAGTCGGTCTCGCCGCGCGCCAGCGCGCTGTCGTGGACCATCAGCCCGGCCGGCTTGCAGACCACGGCCAGCGTGTCGTCGATATGGAGCACGGGCAGCGGCGCATCGGTCATGCCGTCATTGTCGCCTATGTCCGATCACTCTCAGTGATGTTCGCCGCCGCAGTGCCGCGCTTCCATCTGCAGGGTGACGTGGTCGATGTCAAAGCGCGCGCCCAGCATGCCGGCCAGTTCGCCGCGCAGCGCGTCGGCATCGCCGGCCTCGTCCGACAGCAGCACATGCGCGGTCAGGATCGGCTCGCGCGAGCCCAGCGCCCACACGTGCAGGTCGTGCACGGTGGCCACGCCGGGCGTGGCCTGCATGGCGTCGCGCACCTCGTCGATGTCCAGCCCCGCCGGCACGCCCTGCATCAGCACCTGCGCCGCCGCACGCAGCAGCAGCCAGGTGCGCGGCAGCACCCACAGGCCGATCAGCACGGCGATCACCGGGTCGACCACGGTCCAGCCGGTGAAGCGGATCAGCAGCGCGCCGGCGATCACCCCCAGCGAACCGAGCATGTCGCTCCACACTTCCATGTAGGCGCCGCGCACGTTGAGGCTCTCGCCCGCACCTGCGGCCAGCAGCCGCATCGAGGCCAGATTGACCAGCAGGCCGAGCACGGCCACCACCAGCATCGCGTCCGAGGCCACCGCCTGCGGCGCGCGGAAGCGGCCCAGCGCCTCCCACAGGATGAAGCCGGCCACCACGAACAGCAGGCCGCCGTTGGCCAGCGCGCCGATCGCCTCCATCCGTGCATAGCCGTAGGTGCGCCGCGCGTCCGGCGGGCGGCGGCTCATTCGCACCGCGAACAGCGCGATGCCCAGCGCCAGCACGTCGGTCGTCATGTGCGCGGCGTCGGACAGCAGCGCCAGGCTGTTGCTCAGCAGCCCGCCCGCGACCTCCACCAGCAGGAACAGCAGGGTCAGCGCGAACGCGATCCACAGCGGGCGCTCGTGGCGGATCCGCGCGGGCACGTGGCTGTGCGCGTGCCCGTGTTCATGGGAATGATCGGAGTGGCCTGCGCCCATCGCCGTGGATACCTGGAACGATGCCTGAAAAGATGCCCGGCACCCTAGCGACAGGCCCGCTGGTTACACAATTCCAGCCCCCCGATCACACCGTGGAATGCGCGCGCGGACGACGCCGCGCGCCCATCGCTATCGCCGCGGCCACGCCGCCAGCAGCGCCCACAGCCCACCGACGCCGGCGATCCAGGTGGAAACCGGCAGCGACAGCAGCTGCGGCCCGCCGGCCTCCAGCGCATACAGCACCGCGGCCACGATCAGCAGGCCGACGCCGAGGATCGAGGCGACGATCCGCCGCTGCATCGCCGCCAGCGTCTGCGCGATCTCGCGCAGGTCGGTCGAACGCATGCTCAGCTCGTGCCCGCCCTGCACCTGCTGCTGCAACCAGGCGTGCAGCAGGCGCGGCATTTCCGGCGCGCGGGTGACCAGCTCCGGCATCCGCTTGCGCAGCTCGCCGGCCAACCGCTTCGGGCTGTAGCGCTCGGCCAGGATGGCCTCCAGCACCGGCCGCGCCACCGCCCAGATGTCGATCTTCGGGTCCAGCTGGCGGCCCACGCCCTCGATGTTGAGCAGGGTCTTCTGCAGCAGGATCAGCTGCGGCTGCAGGGTCAGCTCGTAGCGCTGCGCGGTGCGGAACAGTTTCACCAGCACCTCGGCCAGCGAGATCTCGCTGAGCGGGCGGGTGAAGTACGGTTCGCAGACAGCGCGCACCGCGGCTTCCAGCTCGTCGATGCGCAGGTGCGCCGGCATCCACCCGGCCTGCACATGCAATTCCGCGATGCGCCGGTAGTCGCGGTTAAAGATCGCCATGAAGTTCTCGGCGAGCCAGTACTGGTCGTCGCTGGAGAGCTGGCCCATGATCCCGAAATCAAGCGCGATGAAGCGCGGGTCCGCCTTGCGCTCCGGGTCGACCCAGATGTTGCCGGCGTGGGCATCGGCGTGGAAGAAGTTGTCGCGGAACACCTGCTGGTAGAACACGCGCACGCCCTTTGCCGCCAGCGCCCTGCGGTCGATCCCGGCGGCGTCCAGCGCCTTGATGTCGTCGGAGGGGATGCCGCGCACCCGCTCCATCGTCATCGCGCGTTCGGCGGTGTGGCTCCAGATCACCTCGGGCACGTACAGGTCCGGCGAGCCCAGCCAGTTGCGCCGAAGCAGGCTGGCGTTGCCGGCCTCGCGCTGCAGGTCGAGTTCGGCGGCAAGGGTGTTCTCGATCTCGGCGACGATTTCCTTCGGGCGGATCTTGTCGGCGCTCGGGTGGGTGCGCTCGACGACGCCGGCCACGTTCTTCAGCAGCGCGATATCCGCGGCGATCAGCCTGCCGATGTCCGGGCGCAGCACCTTGACCACCACCTCGCGGCCGTCGTGCAGGGTGGCCGCATGCACCTGGGCGATGCTGGCGGAGGCCAGTGGGGTGGTGTCGAACGCCGCATACGCATCGGTGATGCCGCGGCCCAGTGCCGCTTCCACCAGTGCCCGGGCCTGCACGCCGTCGAACGGCGCCACCCGGTCCTGCAGCAGGGTCAGCTCCTCGGCGATGTCCGGCGGCACCAGGTCGCGGCGGGTCGAGAGGATCTGCCCGAACTTGACGAAAATCGGGCCGAGTTCCTGCAACGCCAGCCGCAGGCGCGCGCCGCGCGACTGGGTGGCCACCTCGCGCGAGGCGCGCGGCACGAAAGGCCGCATCAGCCTGAGCCAGCGCTCGGCGGGGGTGCCATCCAGCAGGTCGTCCAGCCGGTAGCGCAGCAGCACACGGCCGATCTTCCACGCACGCAGCGCCGACTTCATGCGGCCAGGCCCCGCTCGCGGCGCAGCCGGGCGATCTTCGCGGAGATCCGCTCCACGCCGTCGCGCAGTGCGTCCACGTCATCGTGGAATGCATCCAGCTCGGCGCGCGGCACCACGTCGCGGCTTTCCTCGGTGATGTATTCCGCCGCCATCCCGGCCAGGTTGCGGCCGGCCAGCTGCGCCTGCTGCAGGGCCGCGCGCACGGCCCTGGCGATCTGCACGCCGAGCACCTCGCCGAACACGCGCACGAACGGCAGCTGCCAGTCGGGGTCGAAGCCCTGCGCCAGCTTCTGCAGGCGGCGCGCGAGCTCGGCATCGCCCTCGATGCGCAGCTTGCCCACCGGCGGCGCGTTGCTGCTGCGGAACATCGGCAGCTGCTGGATCAGCCCGCCGAGGGTGGCGCGCACGCCGAGGTCGGGCTCGGCGTCGGCGTCGACCGGACCCACCCGCAGCGCCTGTTCCTCCACCCGCACCTGCAGCGCCAGCGGCGGCGAGGCCAGCGTCAGCGCCACCCGCTGCCCTTCCAGCGCGCGCAGGGCGGCGCGGGTGTCCTCATCCAGCGCCAGCGCGCGGTTGAGCGCAAGTTCGAGTGCGCGGCCGGCGGGTTGTTTCCAGTTGAAGGCGGGCTCGGTCATGCGCGCATTGTAGGGCGGTTGCGCGCCTGCACCGCGCGCCGGCAGCCGCCCGGATCAGACCCGTTTGCGCAGGAAGGCAACCACGGCGAGGATCAGGAAAACGACGAACAGCACCTTGGCGATGGTGGCCGCCATGCCGGCCAGCCCGCTGAAGCCGAGGAAGGCGGCGATCAGCGCGATGATCAGGAAAACAACGGCGTAGTGCAGCATCGGGCGACTCCAGGCGGTCGCGCCGGATCGGCGCGCCGCCAGAGTGGGCGTCGGCCGATCACGCCCGGGTGAAGGCGCCGGTCGCGGCAGTCTGCCGGGCTGCCATCGCGCTGCCCGCCTCAGGCCGCCAGCGAGGCCTGCAACCGCGCCAGCCCTTCGGCCATCGTCACCTTCGGCACGTAGCCGAAATCGCGCGCGGCCGGCGCCATCGAATACCAGTGCGCGGTGCTGAGTTGTTCGGCCAGGAAGCGGGTCATCGGCGGCTCGCCCTTCAGCGGCAGCGCGGTCCACAGCCCTTCGCACACCGCACCGATCGCATAGGCGGCGCGGAACGGCAGCGTCTTGTGCACCTCCGGCGCGCCCGCCGAGCGCAGCAGCCCGTTCAACACCTCGCGCAGGGGCCACGGTTCGCCGTTGCTGATGAAGTAGGCGCGGCCGGCGCAGGCGGCGCCCGCGCGCAGGTGCTCCAGCGCATCCACGTGCGCCTGCGCGGCGTTGTCGATGTAGGTGGTGTCGACCAGATTGTCGCCGCTGCCGACCAGCCGCAGGCGGCCGCTGCGGGCGCGCACCACCAGCTTCGGCAGGATCTGGGTGTCGCCCGGCCCCCAGATCAGCCGCGGCCGCAGCGCGATGGTGGCCAGCCCCGCGTCGTTGGCGGCCAGCACTTCCCGCTCGGCGATGATTTTCGTCGTGGCGTAATGCGCCTTCACGCCTTCGCCGTAAGGCACTTCCTCGGCGCTGGCGCCCTCCACCGGATGGGTCGCGCGATGGGCGACGCTGGGCGTGGAGGTATGCACCAACCGGCCGATCCCGTGCGCGCGGCAAGCCGCGATCACGTTGCGGGTACCGGTGACGTTGGCCTCGAAATAACTCTGATGACTGCCCCAGGTGCCGGCCTTGGCGGCGTTGTGCAGCACCGCGTCGAAGCCTTCCGCGAACGCCGCCAGCACCGCCGCGCGGTTGGCCAGGTCGCCCTGCAGCTGGCGCACGCCCAGCGCGTCCAGCGCCGCATGGCGGCTGCGGCTGAAGCTGGCGACCTCGTGCCCGCGCGCCTGCAACGCGCGGCACAGCGCCTGGCCGAGGAAACCGCCGCCGCCGGTGACCAGGAGCTTCATGCGCTGTCCTTCGCAAGTTGCGCCGCCGCCCAGGCCGCGAGTTTCTCGCGGCCGATCTTGGCGTTGTGGCGGATGTCCACGGGGAACGGTTTCGGATGGTGCAGGAAGTGTTCGATCTTCGCGGTGTGCACGAAGCCCTGGGCAATGTGGCGCAGTTCGTCGGCGACTTCCGCCACGTCGACGCGCACGCCCGGCTGCAGTTCGAACACCAGCACCGGCGTCTGTGCGCCCTGCGAGCCGATGCCGACCAGCGCGCTGCGCAAGACCTGCGGATGCGCGTTGAACACCGGCTCGGCCTGCTCGGTGCACAGCGTGGTCTGCGCATCGACGACCACGCGCTGCGACTTGCGCCCGCAGAACCACAGCCGGCCGTCGGCGTCGAACCAGCCCAGGTCGCCCATGCGGTGGACGATGCGCGTGCCGCCATCGGGCAGCGCCTCGCGGATCTTCGCCAGCGCGGTCTGCGCGTCGCGGTTGAAGTAGGCATCGGTGGCGCTGGGGCCGGCCACCGTGATCTCGCCTACCTGCCCCGGCGCGACCTGCAGGCCGTCGCTCCAGTCGGAGATGGCGCCATCGTCGATATGGATGATCCGCACGGTGTTGCCCGCCACCGGCCGGCCCACGCAGGTGCCGGCGCCGGCCTCGGTGCGCCCGCGCAGGGTCAGCAGTTCGCGGCCTTCGATCACCGCCACCGGCAGGCACTCGGTGGCGCCGTAGGGCGTCCACAGCTGCGCATCCGCCGGCAGCAGCTCCAGCATCCGCCGCACCACCGCGGGCGGTACCGGCGCACCGGCGCTGGTGACGCGCTTGACGGTGGGCAGCTTCTCGCCGTGCGCGGCCAGCACGCCCATCAGCGCCGGCGAGCCGAACAGCTGGGTCACGCCGAAGCGCTCGATCGCCGCATGCAGCTTGCGCGGGTCTGCCTGCGCCGGCCGCGTGGGGTCCATGTCGGGAATGATGCTGGTCAGCCCCAGCGCGGGGTCGAACAGTGCGAACGGCGGGAAGGTGGGGAAGTCGATCCCGCCCGCCGCGATCCCGAACGCCTCGCCCAGCATCGCGATCTGCGCGACGAAATGCCGATGCCGGTAGACCACGCCCTTCGGCACGCCGGTGCTGCCGCTGGTGAACAGGATGGCGGCCACGTCCTCGCCGTCGGTGGCGGCCAGCTGCGGGCCGGCGCCGGCGCCTTCGGCTTCGACGCGCGCCAGCGTGGCGTCGGCCAGCAGCGGCCAGCGGCCCGTGGTGACGCGCACCCTGGCCGCGCGCGCCCAGCCCAGCAGCACCTTGGCCAGCATCGCCAGCGGAATGCCGATGAAGGCCTCCGGCCGCGCCTCGTCCAGGCATTGCTTCAGCGCGCGCCGGTCGATGCCGGGATCGACCAGCACCGGCACCGCGCCGGCCTTGAACAGCGCGAACATCAGCAGGAAGAACTCCGGCGTCGGCCGCACCATCACCACCGTGCGGGTGCCACGGCGGATGCCGCGCCCGGCCAGGCCGGCGGCGATGGCGTCGCTGCGCGCATCCAGCTGCGCATAGGTCAGCGCCACCTCGTAGCGGCCGCCCGCGCCGGGGCAGCGCATCGCCACCTGGTCGGGGTGTTCGCGGGCCAGCCGCGGCAAGGCGGCGGCGATGTTGCAGGGGTCGGTCATCCGCGCATTATCGCCCGCCCCCCTTGCGCGCCGGCCCGGCGCGGAAAAAAATCGCGTCCCCCTCATCGATCTACGCCGCGCAAGGCCCGGCCCCCATGCATCCCTGCCTGACCTGCGGCGCCTGCTGCGCCCAGTACCGCGTCGCCTTCCACTGGATGGAATCGGACGAGGTCACGCCCGGCGGCGTGCCGGCCGCGCTCACCGAGCGGCTGGACGCCCATCGCCTGTGCATGCAGGGCACCTTCGCCCCACCGATCCGCTGCGTGGCACTGGATGCCGACATCGGCAGGTACTCGCGCTGCAGCATCCACCCCAACCGGCCGTCGGTCTGCCGCGAGGTCGAAGCCTCGTTCGAGTTCGGCCGCCCCAGCGCGCAGTGCGACAAGGCCCGGATCGCCTTCAGCCTGCCGGTGCTGACCGCCGCCGACTGGCGCTGGCGCGACGGTGCCGACAACGACGACCATCCGGACGACAGCGGCAACAGCCCGTCGCCGCCGGCGCTGCCGCCGGTCGCCGCCTGAGCGTTGATTGATCCCGATCAAAACGCGGGCAGGCGCAGGCGGGCAGGCTGGCCGTCCACCCACTGCGGAGGATTGCGAAATGAGCGGCAAACTGGAAGGCAAGGTCGCCCTGGTCACCGGCGGCGCACGCGGCATCGGCGCAGCCATCGTCCGCCGGCTGCACGCCGACGGCGCACGCGTGGTCATCACCGACGTGCTGGATGACGCCGGCCACGCGCTGGCGGCGGAACTCGGCGAACGCACCGCCTATTTCCACCACGACGTCGGCGACGAAGCCGCATGGGTGGAGACGCTGGCGGCGGCCACCGCCCGCTTCGGCGGCCTGCACGTACTGGTCAACAATGCCGGCATCTTCCACCCCGGCCAGATCGCCGACACCCCGGTGCGTGATATCGAGCAGCAGTTCCGGGTCAACCAGCTGGGTCCGTTCCTCGGTATGAAGCACGGCCAGGTGCCGCTGCGCGCGGCCGGCGGCGGCTGCATCGTCAACATCAGTTCGATCGCCGGCCAGCTGGGCTTCCCCAACGCGGCCGCCTACGTGGGCACGAAGTGGGCGGTGCGCGGGATGACCAAGACCGCCGCGCTGGAACTGGCGCCGGCGCAGATCCGGGTGAACTCGGTGCATCCGGGCTTCATCGAAACGCCGATGCTGGAAAACAATCCGCCCGAAGCGAACCAGGCCGGCATCGAGGCCACGCCGCTCAAGCGCATCGGCAAGCCCGAGGAAATCGCCGCCGCGGTGGCGTTCCTCGCCAGCGCGGACGCTGGGTTCGTCACCGGCGCGGAGCTGACGGTGGACGGCGGCTGGATTCTCTAACGCCAGCAATCACCGCGGGAGCCGGCCAGCCGGACGGCAGCGGCCTCGCAAGTCGCTCCCCGATACTCGCTTGGTTGCGAGGCCGCTGCCGTCCGGCTGGCCTCGCAACTTGTGGTGCCGTCCTTCCGTCGATACTCCCGCGGTGGAACAACCGCTACAGCGGATTGCGCTCCAGGAACGCCCGGATCAGCGGCACCAGCACCTCGTGCTTGTCTTCCAGCGCGTAGTGGCCGGCATCGGCGTACGCATGCACTTCCGCGTTGGGCAGCGCCTGGCGGAAGCCTTCGAGGAAGTGCCTGTCGAACACGAAGTCGCGCAGGCCCCAGCCGATGAACGCCGGCCGGTCCGCATAGCCCGGCAGGGCTTTCGCGCTGGCCTGCACCAGCGGCATCGCGCGGTCGCCGTCGTGCAGCGGGATGTCCTGCATGAAGCGCAGGGTGGAGATCGCGTTGTCCCAGCCGTCGTACACGCCGGCATAGGCCGCGCGCACGTGCTTCGGCAGCGAACGCTTGGTGCCCATCCACGCCGCGCCGCGGGCGAACAGGTTGAAGCGGCGGATCAGCCAGCCGCCCAGGCGCGAATCGCGGCCCATCGCCAGCCGCGCCGGGAAGCGCTTGGCCGATGGCAGCGGGAACGCGGCGGTATTGGTGATGACCAGCCGCCTGATCCGCGCGGGATCGCGCAGCGCCCAGCCGAAGCCGATCATCCCGCCCCAGTCGTGCACCGCCAGCGTCACCGGACCGTCGATGCGCAGATGCTTCAGCAGCGCGTCCAGATCGTCGATGCGCGACTGCAGGGTGTAGTCATAGCGGGGCTGCGCGGACACGCCGTCGTCCGGGCGGTCGGACAGGCCCATGCCGACGTGGTCGGGCACGATGCAGCGGTACCTGTCCGACAGTCCCGACACCAGATGGCGCCAGTAGTAGCTCCACGACGGATTGCCGTGCAGCATCACCACCACCTCGCCGTCGCGCGGGCCTTCGTCGAGGAAGGACATGGCGATGCCGGGGCGGACTTCGAAGCGTTGCGGGGTGAACGGATAGTCGGGGAAGCGCATCCGCCCATTGTAGGCGGTGCGCCGGCCTCAGCCCTGCCTGCGCAGCAGGAAGGCCTGGCTTTCCACCTGCTCCAGCGCGAAGGCGAACCGCGCCGCCAGCCACCGCAGGGTGGCCAGCCGATGGAAGCTGACGTGGGTGCGGTCGTCGCGGTAGCGCCAGCGCAGGAAGTTCTGCGGAAGGTCGGGGGCCAGCTGCGTCATCACGCCCAGCCAGCCGCCCGGCCGCACCAATCCCGCCAGCCGCGTCCAACCCGCCAGCGGGTCGCGGAAATGCTCCACCACCTCGGTGCAGGTGACGAAGTCGTACTGCGTCGCCAGCAGCGCTGCGTCGGGCGCGTAGCACGGGTCGTAATCGGCCATCGCCATGCCCGCCTCGCGCAGCAGCATCGACAGCGCCGGGCCCGGCCCGCAGCCGAAGTCCAGCCCGCGCATGCCCGGCACCAGCCTGGCCCGCAACGGATCGGCCAGCCGCGCCAGGAAGCGGCGGTAACCGGCATCGGCGGGGTCGTTCTGGTGCAGGTCGTAGATCGCGCGTTCGTCTTCCCGCGACAGGTGCGAGGCCGGATCGGCCGACACCAGTCCGCAGTCCGGGCATTCCAGATAGCGCCGTGCGCGGTCTTCGCAGAACGCATGGGTGGCGGCGCCGCACAACGGGCAGGCGATGGCGGGAACAGCCCCGCCACGCCCGGTTTCGCAGGCTCCGTCACCGGCTTCCGGCATCAGACGCAGCTGGTCTTGAACGACGCCGATTCGCCGCCCGACACCGACAGCAGGCTGATCTTGCATTCACGACCCGCCGCGTTGCGATAGACAAGCGACTCGCCACTTTCCAGGAAATTGCGCTGATCGTCCGCGCCCGCCGTGCTCATCCGCACCCACGCGCCATTGCGCTGCACGCCTTGCACGCCCAGTACCGACGAGCCATCCAGCGCCAGTCCGGTGTTCTCGGACAGGATGATGTCGTAGCCGCCGCTCACCCCCGCCTGCTGGCCCGCCACCTGCGACAGGCGCACGTTCTCCTGCTTGGCCAGAGCCAGCTGCGCCATCAGTCCGGCGTTGGCGGACTTCATCTCGCTGACCGCGCTCCTGACCTGCGACAGCGCCTGCCGGCCGTTGCCCTCCACCGAACTGCCCAGCGCGTCCAGGCTGCCCTGCAGCTTCTTGAACGCGGCGTCCTGGTCCTGCTTCATCTGCACCAGATAGGCGTCGGGGTCGCGGAACTTGTCGCGCACGTAGCCATAGGCCTCGCTGCCGCCCACGCCCAGCGCCAGCAGCACCAGTGCGACCAGCGTGCGCTTGACCGGCTCGCCCCGCTCCGCGCTGTCGCGCTGGCCCCAGTACCACTGCAGCGCGCGCCGCAGCATGCCCGGCCTTGCGGCTGCCGCCGGCGCTATCGGCGGGCTGTTCTCGCTGTCTGCCATTGCATTCCCCTGGTTGCGTGATGGTGTCGGGCAGCGCACCCCAGCCGCCCACCGCGAGGATAGCCAGCGGCGCGGGGGTTCTCCAAACCCGCGCAACGTCGGCAGGCTGCGGGCGGCGCTCGCGATCATGCCTCGGCTGCGGCCAGGGCGTGCGACGACTACCGCGATGCCCTAGACCAGCCAGCCCCGCGCACGGGCGCTCCGCGCCAGCAACAGCAGCGCGATCCCCGCCAGCAGCACCACGGCCTGCATCACCACCGCCACCGGGCCGGCCAGGCTGGCGCCATCCACCAGCACGAACAGCCCGAAGTCCTGTACCACGATGCCCAACAGCGAAAGCGCCAGCACCACCACCGCCCACTTCCGGCGCAGCAGCAGGCCCAGGCAGCCCAGCACGCCGCCAAACACCGCAAGCCCGGTGGCAGCCACCGCCCACGCCGGCCGCGCGGCATACAGCGCCTGTTGCGCGTCGGGCAGTTGCGCCACCTCCGCAGGCGACAGGCGCAGATCCGCGAAGAACGCCACGCAGCCCAGCACGTTCCACAACAGCGCCAGCACTGCGACCACCTTGAACCAACCGGGTACTGCGTTCATGCCGGACTCCCCCAGGACGTGATCGATGCGACCAGTGGGCCAGATGCCGGCGCGACGATCAACAGCGTGCGGGAGAAGCGGGGCTTGCCTCGCAAGTTCCCCTGCATCAATTGTCATTGAGCCCATGCGGCTTTCGCGTGTGCAGCCTTTCCTTCCAGGATGATTCCAGTGCGATGACCTCGTCTGCGGCCAGATCGGGCGAGGTGCGCTGCAGGATGCTGAAGGCGAACCCGGCCGGGTCCAGCCCACGCAGCTGGCGATTGCCGCCATGGCCGCTTGCCGCATAAGCGGTCCAGCGGCCCAGCAAGTTCTCGGCGCCGCAGGCACTACCCACATAGCCCCTTCCGGTATTCCGGTCATGGATGTAGTAGATGCCGCGCCAGTGCGACAGCGCTTGGCGCCAGCGCGCCGGCAACGCCTGCAACGCAGGCCAGTCCAGTACCAGCGACTGCCAGTCTGGCATGGGCGGCACCAGTTGGGATTCTTCGTGGATGGCGCGCACTGGCAGGACGTTGCGGCCCGCCCAGCGCCACCATGACCGCTCGATGCCGCTCCACTCGATCACCAGCCGGCCCTTGAGCGCTGCCAGGCTTTCGGCAAGGCGCAGGTCGAACCACAGGCTGTCGCGACCATTGGCCGGGCCACGTGTACCCAGCGCCCGCAGGTCATTGTTCTGCGGAATTTTCCAGAATTGCTGTTCGGTAAGGACGCGATGGCCGGCCACCGCGTACACGCCAACGAACAACGCGGTGCGCGCCTGGTTGCCGATGAAGGAGGCCAGATGGGTGGCCCGGCGCAGCGCCACTTCCACCCGCTCGCCGTGTTGCGACTGGTAGGCGTTGTAGACATCGGGGCGATCCTGCGCCAGCCACGGCAGCGTCCGGCGCAACGCCGGTTCGGTGGGGCGGTGACGCATGACCAGGGTACGCGCGGGGTCCAGCCCGGCCTTGGCCAGCAGGTCGTTGAGTTCAAGCGCCACCATAGCGCTCGCCTTGTTCCGCCGCGCGGCCCAGCGCCACCAGCATGTCCAGCAGCTGCGGCAGGCGTTTCTTCCACGGGCCGCGGGCGGTGAAGCGGTTGCCGATGTCGTCCAGCGACAGCGGCGCGGGGCTGGCGGCCAGCAGGTCGGCGACGGCGCGGACCTGATCAACGGTGTCCTTGGGCCACGGCTGCGGCTTGGTGGCGGCCGGCGTGGCGGGCGCGGTGTCGTCCTCGTCGGCCGTGGTGGTGGCCAGCGTGGCCTGCTCGGGGGCGGGCGCGTCGGTGCGGGCCTGCGGGTTCTGGAACTCGGGGCGCAGCCAGCGCACCAGACCGCGCGCTTCCTCGGCGGCGCGCTCGGCGTTGAGGGCCACCAGGCGTTCCAGGATGGCTTCGTCGAAGGCGCGCTTGGCCTCAATGCGGGTCTGGCCCTCGGCGGGCGCGTCGTTGCCGTGGGGCCGCTCCTGCGCATCCTGCGCTCGCGGCACTCGGGCATCCGTGCCCATCGCGATGCGCAGCAGCGGCAACAGGTCGGACCAGCCGTAGGCGTCCAGCACGGCGGCGTCCAGCTCGTCGTGCAGCTGGCGCAGCACCGAGACCAGGCCGTGCTCGTGGATCACGCGTTCCTTGGCGGTCAGCGGCTCGCCGCTGCGCAGCTTGTCCAGCACGTTGTACATGCCGGTCAGCGTGAGGTCGGGGTGCGCGGCCTGCTGGCGCTTTCGGTGGGTGTCGAGTTGTTCGGCGAGGGTGGCGATGCGCGCAGAGGGGTATTCGCCGATCACCGGATTCGGGCGCACGGTGCCGTCGGGCGAAGTGATGGTGCCGCCGCCGATGGGCCCGCCAGACTTGTCGGCGACGTGGAGGTCGGGGAAAGGGAAGCACTCGAAACAGGTGGACTTGTTGTAGACAGGATCATTACCTACCCCAAGCCGAGAGCCAGCGGCCAGTGCCCAGACGACATGCACCTGTGACGACAGGGTGCCGAGGACTACCGCATCGTCGGATGCGATGGCGATCAACTTGTCGTCGGGAAGGATCTCCGCCTCAAGGAAGGTGAAGAAGCGGTGCTTGGCGGTCTGGATCGTGGCGATGTATTTGGCTAGGCCGTCATGCGCTCGGCGCATCACCTTCCGAGGCTCCGCAAAGAGCCACCATCTGTCTCGGACGGATGCGCGTTTGTTCTCGTCACGCTCCGGCTTAACTCGCTCCAACAAGTGCTGAAAGATAGCCGGAAACCGACGGCGTACCTCGTCAGCCGTGAGCCCCAGCATGTCGATCACCATAGCGTCGCGACTTGTTTGAGAAATGTCGCGTCCGTTGCGATACGGCCGGATGTGCTTGTTCATCTCCGGAACGCGCCCCAAGCCGAGCCGCGCAGCTTCGTCGTGACTCACGATGAAGCCCTCGCCATGCGGAATCACGCCCCGGTTGCTGATCGCGCTGTTGGCCCGAAGCGGTTGGGCGCCTGCAACGTCCGCGCCCACTTTGAGATCGGCGAACATCGCACCACGTTTCTCAAGCAGGGTGACTTCGATTTCCTCCGTGCCCTCATGTTCCGCGATGACTTCCCGCAATGTCGCGCCGTGATTGCCGGAGGTGGCCACCGTCATCGCAATCCGTACGGCCGCCCCATCTGCCACGTCCACCCACGGATGATCCGGAATGGCGAACACCAGAGACAGCGGCTGCTTCTTGTCGCCAAGATGCGGTTCCAGCACGCGGCGGTTGAATGACTGCCGGATCGAGTTGGTGGTGATAAAGCCAAACCGTTCCAGTCCTCCCGCACGGGTCAGCTGCGCGGCGTGATGCCACCAGTACATGACGAAATCCGCCGACTCCGGCACATCCGGCCACGCTCCGCGCAACGCCTCCACATAGCCATCGCCCAGTGCCGTCCGCATCCGCTTGTTGCCAATAAACGGCGGATTCCCCACCACAAAATCCGCCTGCGGCCACGCCGCCTTGCGCGGATTCACATACCGCTCCACCGGCTTGCGCGCGCTCTCGTCCGGAACCGGCTCACCGGTCACCGGGGAAGGTTTCATCGTCACCCCGTCCCAGCGCGTCACCGGCACGCCGTGCGCGTCGGTCACGAACTCCACGCGGTCATACGCCAGCACCGCATCACGGTTCTCGATGTTGCGGAAGTCGCGGATCACCGGCTGCGGCGGGCGCACGTCGCCACGGGTGCGGAAGTGCCATTGCAGGTAGCCGATCCACAGCACCACTTCGGCAATGGCGGCGGCGCGTGGGTTCAGTTCGATGCCCAGCAGGTTGTGCGGGTCCACGGTCTCGGCCTCGGTCGAGATGGCGCGCTCGCCGCCGATGTCCAGCCCGGTCTGCTCGGAGACACCCAGCCTGCTCAGCCCGAATTCTTCCAGCGTGTTGAGCACCTCGCCTTCCAGGCGCTTGAGGTGTTCCAGCGTGACGTACAGGAAGTTGCCGCTGCCGCAGGCCGGATCCAGTACGCGCACGCCACACAGCCGCTTGTGGAAGTCCAGCACGGTGTCGCGTGCCTTGTGAAGTTCCGCGTTGTATTGCTTCAGGCGCTCGGCGTTGGACTTCATGCCGGTGCCGCGCATGCCTTCTTCGCGCGCCAACTCGGCTTCCGCCAACTGCACCAGTGCGGCGGCCTTGGCATCGCTCCATTCCTTGCGCAGCGGCTCGATCACGGTGGGCAGCACCAGCCGCTCCACGTAGGCGCGCGGGGTGTAGTGCGCGCCCAGCTTGTGGCGCTCGCCGGGGCTGAGCGCGCGTTCCAGCAGGGTGCCGAAGATGGCGGGCTCGACGTGCTTCCAGTCGGCCTTGGCCGCTTCGATCAGCAGCGCCAGCTGCGCCTTGTCCAGCGGCAGGGTGTCGGGCTGCTTGAACAGCTTGCCGTTGAACTGCAGCACCTCCAGCGCCAGCACCGCGGAGAAGCCGCCCACGTCCATGTCGCGCCAGAGCTGGGCCAGCATGCGCATGGCGGTGTCGGGCTGCTCGGCGTGGCGTTGCAGCAGCTCGCGGAAGCTGTCCTGCGGCAGCAGCTTCACGTCCTCGGCGAACATGGTGAACAGGCAGCGCATCAGGAACTGCGCCACCGCCTCGGCCGGGTGACCGCTGCGTTCCAGCGACTTGGCCAGTTCCGCCAGCCGGGCGGCGATGCCGCGGGTGACGCGGGCGGACTCGCGGCTGGGGTCCAGCGAAAGCGGGTTCAGCCAGACCTTGCGCAGGCGTTCGCGGATGGCGGCATCGCGCAGGTCGTCCAGCGCGATGCGGTGGCTGCGCGGGTCCGGGAACGGCACGTAGCTGCCGCCGCTGCGGCTGAATTCGGAATACAGCTCGATGCGGTGGCCCACGTCCACCACCACCAGGAACGGCGGGCGGCCTTCGCTGGCAGGCAGGGCGCGGGCGTAGTTCTGCGCCTGCGAATGCGCGCGCAGCATGGCTTCGTCGAAGCCGCGGGTATGCGCGCCGGCTTTCAGTTTCTTCGACTCCAGCACGAACGCCCCGCGCCGGTACAAATCCACGCGGCCCGGACTCTTGCTGCCATCGGCATGGTGGAACGTCAGCGGGCGCTCGAACATGTAGTCCTGCTCGGCAGTGGCGTGCGGGCGGTCCACGCCCAGCAGCTCGCACAGCTCGATCAGGAAGCTCTGCGAGGTGGACAGCTCGCTGGCGGCAGTGCCTTTCCACTTGGCGATGAAGGCATCGGCGGCTTGCGCGGCGGCATCGGTCACAGCGGTTGTGCCCCTTCGTTGAGGATTTCGAAATAGCGTTGGTAGGCGAACACCCGGTTGCGCTGCTGGCCGGTCAACTCGTTGAGGATGTCCATGTTTTGCAGGGTACGGATGGCCGAACGCACGGTGGGCGCGCTCAGGGCGAGTTGCGGGAGTATCTGCGGCACACCCAGCAACACCCGGCGCGCGAACAGTTCAAACACCAGACCGACATTGCCGGCGCGGCTGCCCAGCGCCGCGATGCGCGCGCGGTCCGCGGCCAGCAAGGCCAGCAGGCGTTGCGCGGTGTCCACGGCTTGTTGCGCGGTGTCGGCCACGCCATCCAGGAAAAAGCCCAACCAGCCTTCCCAGTCGCCAGCCACGCGCACCGCATTCAAGTGGTCGTAGTAGGCGGCGCGCTGGCGCTTGAAGTACAGGCTGAGGTACAGATTGGGCTCGCGCAGCACGCCTTCGTTGCACAGGATCAGCGCGATCAGCAGCCGGCCCAGGCGGCCGTTGCCGTCGTTGAAGGGATGGATGGTCTCGAACTGCACGTGCGCCAGCGCCGCCTTTACCAGTGGCGGCATTTCCCCGCGCGGGGCATGCAGGAAGCGCTCGAAGCTTGCCAAGGCCTCCGGCAGCGCGTCCGGCGGCGGCGGGATGAAATGCGCCAGCGCGCCGAAGCCTCCACCCACGAACACTTGGCCGGTGCGGAATTCGCCCGGATGCTTGTTGCCGCCGCGACCGCCCTGCAGTAGCAGCGCATGCATTTCGCGGATCAGGCGCAAGGACAGCGGAAAGTCGTCCTCGCGCAGGCGACGCAGGCCATGGTTGAGCGCGGAGACGTAGTTGGACACCTCCTCGATGTCGTCCAGCGGCA
Organism: Thermomonas sp. LB-4; assembly: GCF_036409385.1. Lineage (NCBI taxonomy): Bacteria > Pseudomonadati > Pseudomonadota > Gammaproteobacteria > Lysobacterales > Lysobacteraceae > Thermomonas > Thermomonas sp. LB-4. The sequence goes on from NZ_JAXOFT010000017.1 coordinate 19,310, forward strand.
CGCCGGGTGCTTCGTCCAGCTCGTACAGCAGCAGGTCGGACAGCGAGGACTGCGTTCCTTCAATCTGCGAGGACAGCAAGGCTTCCTTGCGGATGTACTGGTAAAGGAACAGCTGCGGATCCGGCAACATCAAGGTGATGCCGTCGAGCCGCCCCAAGGCTTGGTCGGCCCGCTCCTTGCGCGCGATGAGTTCATTGCCCGTCAGATCCAGCGGCGGATCGGGCGGCAGGGGCGACGGAATAAACGCCTGGTAGCGGCTTTCCGCCATCGAGCCGGGGACATAGCGCCCGGTAATGCGCGTACCCATCAACTTTCCTTGCGCGCCAGTGACGGCATCACAAGGAAAATATCACACCCATTTTTTACTTAAAAGAACCCAAGTACAGGCCTTGGGAAATCACCACTCCACTTCCGCCATCGAGCAGTTCAGGCCCGATCCGATGCCGAGCAGGGCCACGCGGCTGCCCTTCTTCAGGCGGCCCATCTCGCGCAGCTTGCTCAGCACGATCGGCACGCTGGCCGGGCCGATGTTGCCGTGTTCGCTGAAGATGGTCATGACCTTCTTGGGGTCGATGCCCATCGCCTTGGTGAAGGCGGCGGTGTGGACCTTGCTGACCTGGTGGATGACGAATTCGTCCAGCTCGCCGGCCACCCAGCCCAGCTTGAGCTTGGCCACTTCGAAGGTCTTGGTGGCCAGCTTGATGCCTTCGATCAGCAGCATGCGGGTGTCGGTGATCATGCCGTCGAGGTTGCCGCGGCAGAGCTTGTTCCACTCGGTAGCGGCGCGGGTGACGCCGCCCTTGTAGCGCGGCGCGCCGGGGGCCAGCTCGCTGCGGGCCAGCACCATGGCGGCGGCGCCGGAACCCAGGGTGAGGGTGGCCATCTCGCGGCGGAAATCGTCCTCGGTGACGTCGGCGCGGGTCATGCGCTCGAGCGTCTTCTCGTAGGCCATGTTGGCGGTCTCGCCGTCCACCACCAGTGCGTACTCGATCTCGCCGCGCTCGATCATGCGGCTGGCGATGTCCATGCCGTTGATGAAGGCCAGGCAGGCGTTGGCCACGTCGAAGTTCTGGCAGGTATCGGGCAGGCCGAGGTTGCCGCTGACGATGGAGGCGGTGGACGGCTCCAGGTAGTCGCGGCTGACCGAGGTGTTGACCAGCAGGCCCACCTTGTCGGGGTCGATGCCGGCATCGGCCAGCGCCTTGACGCCGGCCAGGGTGGCGGCGTCGGAGGCCTGCACGTTGTCGTCCCACAGGCGGCGCGCATGCACGCCCGCGATGTCGCCCAGCACGTCGACACGGATGCCCAGCCGGTCCAGCGTGGGCCGCAGGCGCGCGTTGATCTCGTCCGAAGACAACCGGCGCGGTGCGTCGATATGGGCCAGACCGGCGATGGAGACGTGTTGGAACAGCATGGCGGGACACTCGCACGGGCGCCAGGGCGGCGCCGGAACCGCATAGGATAGCGCCTTGTCAAACCATGCGGTGGCGTACTGTCCAAACTGCGGTTGGGATCACACCCGCGGTCTGGCCCGCATTCATTTGCAGCGCCACATCGCCCAGCGCTGGCTGCCGTCTTCCGGCGGACCCAGCGGGCTGATCCGGTTGGCGTACAGCCCGGGCGCCTCGTTGCGGGCCAGCAGCTCCAGCTCGTCGCGAACGCGGGTGTCGTCACGCTCGTAGAAGCCCACCCGGTGGGTGATGGACACCGCCACGTCGCCGCGCCGCTCGCAACCGGTCGGGGCGGCGGACAATACCTTCACCTGCTGCGCGCCGGGCGCCATCTTCACGAAGGTGCAGGCGGGCAGAACAAGCACCAGCAGGACGGCGGCGAAGCGGAGCGGCAGGGCCATGCGTTGGGTTCCCATAAAAAAAACGCACCGGATTGTGGCCCGGTGCGTCTGAATCGCGCAAAAGCGGCAGTGACCGCGCCCTGCACATGCGGGGCGCGGCCATCGACACTGGCTTACTTCTTCGCCACCGGCTTGCCGTCGGCGTCCACCACGGTGACTTCGCCCAGGTTCAGCGCGCGCACCGCGGCCTCGGTCTTGGACAGGTCACCCACCACCACCCAGGTCAGCCCGGCCGGGTCCAGCACCTTGGCCGCGGCGTTGACCTGTTCGGGGGTCATCGCCTCGATCTCGGCAGCGCGCTGGAACACGTAGTCGTCCGGGCGGTTGTAGAGCACGTTGCTGGCGATGGTGTTCATCACCGACGCCGCGGTTTCGTAGGCGCCCGGGAGGGTCAGGGTGAGCACCTTTTCCATGCCCTCCACCTCATCCTTGCTGGCCGGGGCCTTGCCGCTGGCGTAGTCGGCCAGCTCGCGCTGGATTTCCGCCATCGCCTCACCGGTCTTGTCGATCTGCACCGGCGCCGAGGCGCTCCACAGGCGCGGACCCACCGAACTGCCGGCACCGCTGCGGGCGCCATACGACCAGTGCTTGTCCTCGCGCAGGTTCATGTTCAGGCGGGCGGTGAAGTCGCCGCCGATGATCATGTTGGCCATGTCGTACTGCACGGTCTTCGGATCGCTGCTGGGCGGCAGGGTCTGCGCGGCGACGATGTTGGCCTGCACCGCGCCCGGCTGGTCCACCAGGAACACGCGCGCCTTCTTCGAAGCGGCCACCTGCGGGATCGCCGCGGCGGCGCCGGCCTTGCCGGAGGCCTTCCAGCCGCCGAAGTGCTTCTCCAGCACCGGCACGATCTCGCCCAGCGTGGTGTCGCCCACCACCACCAGGGTCGCATCCTGCGGACGCAGGGCGCTGGCGTGCCAGCCCTGCAGGTCGGTGCGGGTCAGTCCGCCGATCGATGCCTCGGTGCCGCTGCCGGTGCGCGGCGCGGCATAGGGATGACCGGCACCGAACACCAGGCCAGGCAGCACGCGCTGGATGATGCCGTTGGGGTTGGCCTTCTCCTGCCTGATGCCGGCGATCCACTGCCCGCGCACGCGCTCGATGTCGGCCTGCTCGAAGCGCGGCTTGCGCAGCATGTCGGAGAACAGCGCCACAGACGCGTCCAGGTTCTGCTTCAGCGCCGACAGGTAGGCGCTGCTGCTGTCGAGGCCGGCGCTGGCGCCGAGGTTGGCGCCCAGCGACTGCGCGCGGTCGGCGAAGGCCAGCGCGTTGAGGTCGCCGGCGCCCTCGTCCAGCAGGCTCATGGTGAAGCTGGCCATGCCCGGCTTGCCGGCCGGGTCGGCCGCCTGGCCGCCGCGGAACTCGTAGCTCATCTGCACCACCGGGATGTCATGGCGCTCGGCCAGCACCACCTTGGTGCCGTTGCTGAGGGTGGCGTGCTGCTGCTGCGGGAACTTGAGGTCGGGGAAGCTGGCCGGCATCGGCACGCCGGCCTTGCGATCCACCGTGCTCGCCGTGGTCTTGTACTTGGCATCGACCTTCGGAAGCTTGAACGGGGTCGGGGTGGCCGCCGCTTCTTCGGCGATGGCCACGCGCTTGCCCGGGTTCACCACCAGGGTGTGGCTGCCCTTGCCCGCGCCCAGCCAGGCGTTGCCGGTGGCGCGCAGCGCCTCCGGGGTGGCCTCGGCCAGGGTCTTCAGGCTGTCGCGGAAGCAGCCGGGATCGCGCATGAACACGGCGCATTCGGCCAGCGCGTCGGCCTTGCCGCCGAAGCCGCCGATGCGCTCGACGCCGCGGATCCAGCCGGCCTCGATGGCGGTGCGGTTGCGCTCCACCTCTTCCGCGGTGGGGCCTTCGGCCAGCAGCTTCTTCAGCTCCTCGTCGATGGCCGCCTCCACCTTCGCCACGTCAACGCCCTGCTTGACGGCGGCGGTGATCATGAAGGTGCTGCTGAGCTGCGAGCCGTAGGCGCCGGCGCTGATGCTGTCGACCAGCTTGTCCTGGTGCACCAAGCGCTTGTCCAGGCGCGAGGACTTGGCGCCGCCCAGGATCTGCGCGAGCAGCTGCAGGCGGTCGAGGTCCGGCTGGCCGTACTCGGCCACGTTCCACACCCGGTAGATGCGCGACTGCGGCACCTGGTCGGTCATCTCGGAGCGCGAATCGCTGGCGTGCGCGGCCACGTCCACCTTCGGCTGCGCCATGGTCGGGCCGGCGGGGATGTCGCCGAAGAACTTGGTGACCTTTTCCCTGGCGGTGGCGAGGTCGATATCGCCGGCCAGCACCAGCACCGCGTTGTTGGGGCCGTACCAGGTCTTGAACCAGGTCTTCACGTCGTCCAGCGAGGCCGCGTTGAGGTCGTTCATCGAGCCGATGGTGCTGTGGTGGTACGGATGGCCCTTGGGATACATCGCCGCGCCCAGCACGTCCCAGACCTGGCCGTAGGGCTGGTTCTCGCCCTGGCGCTTCTCGTTCTGGACCACGCCGCGCTGCTCGTCCAGGGTCTTCTGGTCGATCGCGCCGAGCAGGTGGCCCATGCGGTCGGACTCCATCCACAGCGCGGTGTCCAGCGCGGTGGTGGGCACGTTCTCGAAGTAGTTGGTGCGGTCGGAGTTGGTGGTGCCGTTCTGGTTGGTGGCGCCGATGGCCTTGAACGGGGTGAAGAATTCGCCCGGCGCGTTCTCGCTGCCGTTGAACATCAGGTGCTCGAACAGGTGCGCGAAGCCGGTGCGGCCCGCAGGCTCGTCCTTGCTGCCCACGTGGTACCAGACATTGACCGCCACCACCGGCGCCTTGCGGTCGGTGTGGACCACCACGCGCAAGCCGTTCGGCAGGGTGAAGGTCTCGTAGGGGATGTCGACGGCGGGGGCGCTGGCAGCCCGTGCGGTGGGGGCGTAACCGCCGGTGGTCAGGGCAGTGGCAAGCGCAAGCGCCAGCGCGGCGGGACGAAGCACGGTCATGGGCAACTCCTGTGGGTACGACGGGACGGAAACCCGTCGATGATAGACCGCGCGCATCGTCGATACACTAGGCTGGAAGCCATTGCCCGGAGTCCGCCATGACCCGCACCGTCCTTGTCACCGGCGCCAACCGGGGCATCGGCCTGGCCTTCGCGGGCCAGCTGCTGGCGCGCGGCGACCATGTCGTCGCCACCTGCCGCCACCCCGGCAAGGCCGCCGCGCTGAACGCACTGGGCGGAGAGCATCCCGGCCGGCTGCACGTGCTGCCGCTGGACGTCGCCAACGACAAATCCCGCGCCGAGCTGGTGCGCGAACTGCCGCTGGTCCTCGGAGGGGAGGGACGCCTGGACCTGCTCATCAACAACGCCGGCGTGCTGCATTCGGGCGAGCGCTTCGGCCAGCTGCGGCAGGAGACGCTGGAAGACAGCCTGCGCATCAACGCCATCGGCCCACTGCTGCTGGCGCAGGCGCTGGCGCCGTTGCTGCGGGACCGCGACCGCCCTGTCGACAGCAGCGAGAATGTCGCGGGCACGGGCGCCGCCGGAGCCGCGATCAACCAAGCGAATCAGGTGGAGCGACTTGATCACGGCTCCGGTGGCGCCCGAGCGGCGGATACCACAAGCAGCGGTCTTGACCTGCGTTCGGGCATCGCGGGCAGCGGCGGCGGCAGGGAGGCGCTCAAGTCGCTACCCGATACCCGCTTGGTTGATCGCCTCCCTGCCGCCGCCGCTGCCTCCGGTTGTCCGGTCATCGCGAACCTCAGTTCGCAACTCGGCTCGATTGCCGGCGTGACCCGCTTCGGCGCGCCCAGCTATGCCATCAGCAAGGCCGCGCAGAACATGGCCAGCGCGCAGCTTGCGCAGGCGCTGGCACCGCGCGGCATCGTGGTGCTGGCGCTGCATCCGGGCTGGGTGCAGACCGACATGGGCGGCGAGAAAGCACCCGATGCGCCGGCCGACGTGGTCGCCGGCATGCTGCGGTTGATCGACGCCGCCACGCCTGCGCAGTCCGGCGGCTTCTTCGACTGGCGCGGCGAACGTCTGCCGTGGTGAAGCCAAAGGCCTGCTTCGCCTGACCACACGACCCCAACCCTTTCCTCCGCTGCGCGAAAGCCAGGCCCGGAAGCCCCATGCACGTCATCCTGCATCGCCCTGAAATCCCGCCCAATACCGGCAACGTGATCCGCCTGTGCGCCAATACCGGCGCACGGTTGCACCTGGTGCGCCCGCTCGGTTTCGACATCGACGATCGCCAGCTGAAGCGCGCCGGGCTGGACTACCACGAGTACGCGCGCATGCGCGTGCACGACGACCTGGACGCCGCGCTGGCCGCCATCGCCGCCGAGGCCGGCGCGCCGCCGCGCGTGTTCGCGCTGTCCACGCGCGGGCGCGTGCGTTTCGATGCGCCAGACTACCGCGAGCACGATGCCTTCCTGTTCGGCAGCGAAACCGCGGGACTGCCGCCGGAGGTGCTGGCGCGCGTTCCCGAAGCGCAGCGCCTGCGCCTGCCGATGCGGCCGGGCAACCGCAGCCTCAACCTGTCCAACGCGGTGGCGGTGATGGTGTTCGAAGCGTGGCGGCAGGCGGGGTTCGCGGGCGGCGAATAGGGCCGGAGGCAAGCGCGCGCGAAGTACAACAAGCAACCCGAATGACGGCTGTACCGCGCCGGGCGGGATTCAGTCCATGTTGTGACCGGGCGCAAAGAATGCCCGCAAGTCCCGCCGGTCCGGCTGGACGGACAACAACAACATGGAGGTCCACCTCATGAAGCGTCACATCCTTGCCTTCGCCCTCGTCGCCAGCCTGCCCTTCGCCGCCTCCGCGGCCGACGGCATCAAGTACAACTACGTGCAGGGCGGCTACGTCGCCACCAATACCGACGCCGGCGACGCCGATGGCTGGGGCGTGCGCGGTTCGGTGGCCGTGCATCCGAACTTCCACCTGTTCGCCGACTACGCCAACCAGAAGATCGACAACACCAGCGTCGATTTCGACCAGTGGCGGGTGGGCGGCGGCTACAACCGCAGCATCTCCGACCGCACCGACTTCGTAGGCCAGCTGGCCTACGAGAAGGTGGATGCCGGCGCCGGCATCAAGGCCGAGGGCTACAGCGCCGAAGCCGGCGTGCGCAGCATGATGACCCCGAACATCGAGGGTTACGCGATGCTGGGCTACCAGGACGGCGACGACTTCGACGGCGATGCCTATGGCCGCCTGGGCGCAGCGGTCAAGTTCAACCAGAACTGGGGCGCCACCGCCGAGGTCAAGCTGGTCAACGGCGGCGACACCCAGTGGTTCGTGGGCCCGCGCTTCACCTGGTAAGGCGATCGCCCCACCAAGCAAAACGCCCGGCATTGCCGGGCGTTTTCTTTTGCGCGCCGCGCGACCCACGCCGCGGCATCGACCCAACTCAACCGAACAGCGACTGCGGGTATTCCGCCTTGCGCTCGCGCGCCATCAGCCGCGCCAGCCCTTCCGCCGGCGTGACCGTGCCGTGCAGCACGTCGCGCACGCCTTCGGCGATCGGCAGTTCGATGGCGTGCGCATTGGCCAGCCGCATCACCTCGTCGGCGGTCTGCAGGGATTCGACCACCTGACCGATCTCGCGCACCGCGTCGCTGATCGAGGCGCCGCGCCCCAGCGCCAGGCCCAGCCGGCGGTTGCGCGACAGGTCGCCGGTGCAGGTCAGCACCAGATCGCCGAGGCCGGCCAGGCCCATCAGGGTTTCCGGGCGGCCACCGAGGGCGATGTTCAGGCGCAGCATCTCGTTGAGGCCGCGGGTGATCAGGCCGGCGCGGGCGTTCAGCCCCAGGCCCATGCCGTCGGCGACGCCGGTGGCGACCGCCAGCACGTTCTTCATCGCCCCGCCCAGCTCGGCGCCGCGCATGTCGTTGCCGGTGTAGGCGCGGAACGCCGGGCCGTGCAGCGCATCGGCGACCTGCTGGCAGAAGCCGGCGTCGTCCGAATGCACGGTCAGCGCGGTGGGCAGGCCCTCGGCTACTTCCTTGGCGAACGACGGCCCGGTGACCACGGCCAGCGGCACGTCATCCCCCAGCACCTCGCCAGCCACCTCATGCAGGAAGCGGCCGCTGCCGGGCTCGAAGCCCTTGGTGGCCCAGGCCACGCCGGCATGCGGCGGGCGCAGCGGCGCCAGCGCGCGCAGCGTTTCGGCGAACGCGTGCGAAGGCACCACCACCAGCACCAGGTCGGCATCGGCCAACGCCTCGTGCAACGAGGTGGTGGCGCGCAGCGCCCCCGGCAGGGCGATCCCGGGCAGATAGCGCGGGTTCTCGCCAGCGGCCTCCACGGCCGCCACGGTGGCGGCGTCGCGCCCCCACAGCACGGTGGGGTGGTCGTGGCGGGCGATCAGCGCCGCCAGCGCGGTGCCCCAGGAGCCCGCGCCGAGGACGGCGACCTTCGGTTTTGCAGACGCCGTCATGCGTCGCGGATCAGGCGTTGCCGGCGGTTTCGGCGTCGGCCAGCGAGTCGCCCTGCTGCGACATCTGCGCAACGCGCTGGCGCAGGGTCTCGGCGTACAGCGCCTCGAAGTTGATCGGCTGCATCGGGAACGGCGGGAAGCCGCCCGAGGTGATCAGCTGGCCGATGATGGCCGAAGCGTAGGGGTAGAGGATGTTCGGGCACTGGATGCCCAGCATGGCGTCCAGCATCTGGTCGTCCATGCCGCCCAGGCCGAACACGCCGGCCTGCTCGACTTCCGCCAGGTAGGCGGTCTTGTCGTTCAGGGTGCAGGTCAGGGTGATGCCCAGGCTGACCTCGAACGCGTTCTCGGCCAGGCGCTGCACCTTCTGGTTCAGCTTCATCTGCAGGTCCGGCTGGCCCTGTTCGTTGAACACCTGCGGCGCGTTCGGCGCTTCGAAAGAGACGTCCTTCACGTACAGCTTTTCGACGGTGAAGGTCGGGCCCTGCTGGGCGTCGGCGGCCGGCGCGATGCCGTTCAGGTTTTCATCGGACATGGGAATTCTCGAGTGCAGCGGAAGAATGGGAAACGTCGATTATCGCACCGAACGCGGCGCGACCCTTTCGACGTGGGGCGTGCGGGCGCGGAACACAAGCCCGGCGCGATGCCGGCTCAGCGGCCTTTGACCAGCGGCAGGTCGGCGGCCTGCCAGGCCTGGATGCCGCCCTCGAGCACGCTGACCTGGGCGAAACCGGCCTTGCGCAGGCGCTTGGCGGCGCCGCTGGCGGTCTGCCCGACCCGGCACACCAGCACCACCGGCAGCGCCTTGGCGGCGGCCAGCTGCTTGTGTTCGGGATCGAACTGGCTGGGCTGGACGTTCTTCGAGCCGGCGATGTGGCCTTTCTCGAACTCGCCGGGCGAGCGCAGGTCCACCACCAGCGCGTTGTCGCGGTTGATCAGGCCGGTCAGCTGGGCCGGGCCGACCCGGCGCACGCCGCCCAGCAGGTTGGCAAGCTCGTTGCCGATCAGGGCGATGGTGATGCCGGCCAGGGCCAGCGAAAGCATGGGGTGGCGGCCGGCGAAGGCGGCCAGTTCGGCGAAGGTCACGGCATCGACCGGTCAAGGCGGGGCGGCAATTGTAGCCGCAGCGCGCGCCTCATTCGCCCCACAGGTCCGGCAGGCCGCTGACCAGCCACCAGCTGCGGGAAGCCTCGTCGTAGCGCCAGCGCTCGCGGTAGCGCACCGTGCGTTCGGCCAGGGTGTTGCGGTTGATGACGCCGATCTCGATGTCGCGCACCACCTCGCCGTTGCCCAGGGTGGTGCCGCCGCTGTCGCGGTAGGAGGAGATCTGCACCTGCTGGTAGCGGGAGAAGTCGATGTCGGTGAGCGGGTGTTCCTTGCGCACCTTGGGATCGACCAGGTTCCAGGCGCCTTCGAAATCGCCCCAGCGGATCGCCGCCGAATAGCTGTACTGGGCCTCGTCCAGCGCGCTGCCCTTGCTGGCGGACTTCGGGCAGCCGGCCAGCAGGGCCAGGCAGCACAGCAGCAGGCAGCGCAGCAGCAGTCTTTGCATCGGGGTTCTCCAGCGGGGGACGACGCATCCTAACCGCTCGCGGGCAAGGCCCGCCGCCGGCGCCGGAATCGCTCAGTCCTTGCCGATCGCCACGTAGCGGCCGGTGTAGGTCGCCGCCACGCCGCCGTCGGCGAGCAGCGTCCGCGCCTGCAGGCGGATGCCGGCGCGGCCCTGCCGGCGCAGCGTGTCCACCAGCGCGGCGTGCTCGACCGCATCATCGAACGCGGCCTCGACCACGATGTCCTCGAACACCGGCTTGAGATAGCGCACCCGGCTGTCGGCCACGAACACGTCGGCGTGCAGGCCGGCGGTTTCCAGCTCCAGCGACACCAGCCCCCACGCGGCGATGGTCATCAGCGACGACAGGCTGCCGCCGAACGCGCAGTGCTTGTCGTTGACGTTGGCGGCCAGCGGCGCGCGCAGGCGCAGCACGCCGTCGCGCCAGTCCAGCACCTGCGGCCGCATGGCGGCCACCGGCGGCATGCCGGCGAAATGCCGGGCCAGCGCGTCCAGCGCAGAAGCGGTTGTTTCGATTGCATCCATGCGCGCAGCCTGACGCAATCGTCGGTGCCATGCCAAGCTGTATGCATGCCGCGCCTTGCCGATCAAGCACTTCCGCTTCAACACTGGACCGTACTGTCGCTGCGACCGCGCGGACAGCACGCCGGTCTGCGCGCGGCGGCGGCACGATCCGGGGCGCGCCTGCGCGCGGTATCGCCGATCGCGATCGCTACGCTCGACACCGCCGACGCGCGCCAGTCCCTCGCCGCCGCGCTGGGCGCCGACATCGTGCTGTTCACCAGCCCGAACGCGGTGCGCGCGGCGGCGGCACTGGCGCCGCTGCACGCACGTCGCGGCCAGCCCTGGCTCGCGGTCGGCGCCGGCACCCGCCGCGCGCTGGCGCGCTGCGGGATCGCCGCGGTGGCGCCGGCGCGGATGGACAGCGAGGGCCTGCTGGGCCTGCCGCAGCTGGCCGACGTGCGCGGCAAGCGCATCGGCCTGGTGACCGCCCCCGGCGGCCGCGGCGTGTTGGCGCCAACGCTGGCCGCGCGCGGCGCGACGGTGCGGCGCGCGGACGTGTACATGCGCCGGAGCGTGGCCCTGTCGCCCGCGCAGCGCGCCGCGCTGGACGATGCCGCGCGTGATCCCGGCCGCGTGCTGCTGGCGCTGAGCAGCGGCGAGGCGCTGGACGCGCTGCTGGCGCAGGTGCCGGCGCGCGGCCTGCGCGACATCGCGGTGGTCGCCGCCAGCGCACGCCTGGGCGACGCCGCCCGCGCAGCCGGCTTCACCCGCATCGCGGTCGCCACCGATGCGCGGCCGGCCGCGCTGCTGCGCGCAGCCGCGGACGCCTTCGGCCAGCCCGATTAACATCATCGCCGTGGACACGCCCGATACCGCCGCCCCCGCTTCCACGCCCGCGCACCGCTCCCGCGCCGGCGGCCTGTTGCTGCTGGCCCTGCTGCTGGTCGCCGCCACCGCCGCGGGCCTGCTCGGCTGGCAGCAGTGGCGGGCGCTGCAGGCGCAGGCGCAGGCCCGCGACCAGCAGCAGCGCGACGCGCTGGAGGCCCGCATCGACGCCCTGCGCCAGGGCCAGCGCGGCCAGGCGCAGCGACTGCAGCAGGCCGAGGCCACCAACCGGGTGCTGCGCGACGAACTGCTCGGCCTGGGCCAGCGCGCCGCGGCAATCGAAGACAGCGTTTCCAAGCTGGCCGACCCGGATCGCCACGGCGCGCAGGCGCTGCGCCTCGATCAGGTGGAGCTGCTGCTGGCGATCGGCCAGCAGCGCCTGCAACTCGACGGCGACCTCGACGGCGCACGGCGCGCGCTGGCGCTGGCGGCGCCCCTGCTGGCCGCGGTGGACGATCCGGCCTGGCTCAACCTCAAGCAGACGCTGGCACAGGAGCGGGCGGCGCTGGAGGCGCTGGGATCCGATCCGCGCACCGTTGCGGACGGCTTGCTCGACCAGCTGGTCGCGGCGATCCCGCTGGCGCCCCCCGCCAGCAGCGCCGCAGCCGCAGCGAAAGCCGCGCCCTGGTACGCCCGCGTGCTGGATCGGATCGTGCACGTGCAGCCCACTGCCGGTGCCGGCCTGCGCCACTCCGCCGATCGCCAGGCCGCGCTGGCTGCGCTGCAGCTGGAGGCCACGCTGGCGCGGGCCGCCATTGCCCGCCGCGACGCGGCCGGCCTGCAGCAGGCGGTGGTCCGCATCGACGGCTGGCTGCGCCGCCTGTTGGCCGGCTCGCCGCAGCTGGCGCAACGCCAGCGCCTGAGCGCGCAGCTGCGCGCCGTCGCGCTGGATCCGGCGATGCCCCTGTCCGGCAGCACCCTGGCGCAGCTGCGCGCGCAGCGCGACGGTTGAGCCGCGGAGCATCGCCGCACCTGCCCGACCACGCGCAGCGTGGACATCCCGTTGCACGCGGCTGCGTACACTGGCCCCATTCCGCGCATCGACGCACGCACCGCGTCCGCCGCCGCGCGGGTCCTGCACACCCGGGAGGCACCATGAACCTGTTCCGCAACGTGCTGCTCTGGCTGCTGCTGGCGGTGCTGGGCGCCGTGCTGGTGCAGTTCCTGCTGCAGGACCCGGGCTATCTGCTGGTGCGCTACCGCGGCACCGACTACAGCACCACCCTGGCGGTCGGCGTCGGCCTGCTGCTGGCGGGACTGTTCGCACTTGCCCTGCTGTGGACCCTGCTGCGGCTGCCGTTCCGGCTGTGGAACCGGCGCCGCCGGCGGCGCGCGCGGGCGCAGCTGGTCGATGGCCTGGCGGCGTACGAACGCGGCGACTACCTGCGCGCCGGACAGCTGTTGCCGCAGGCCGCAAACGATCCCGCGCTGGAAGCCGTTGCGCGTGCGCAAGCGGCACGCGCCGCATTCGAGCGCGGCGACGACGCTGCAGGCGAGGCGCTGCTGGCGGGATTCGAACACCGCCACGCCGGCATCCGCGCGGTAGTGCAGGCCGAACGCGCGCTGGCCCGGCAGCAGCCCGAAGCCGCGCTGCATGCGCTCGACGCCACGGCCGCGCAGCCGCTGCCGCCGCGCGGCCTGTGGCTGCGGGCGCAGGCGCTGGTGGCCAGCGGACGCAGCGCCGAGGCCTACGGCCTGCTTGGCGCGCTGCGCCAGCAGCAGGCGCTGCCGGCGGCCGAAGGCGAATCGCTGCCGGCACGCTGGGCGGCGCAGGCACTGCGCGAGGCCGAGGACGGCAACGCCATCGCCGGGCTGTGGGACGCCCTGCCGCCAGCGCTGCGCACCCGCCCCGAGGTGGCTGCCGCCTATGCCGGCCGCGCCGCCGCGCTGGGTTGGCACGAGGCGGCCGCGGGCAGCATCGAGCGGGCGCTGGAGACCGGCTGGGACGAGGCGCTGGTCGCGCTGTACGGCCAGCTCGACGACGACCGCCTCGACACCCGGCGCGCCCAGCTCGAACGCTGGCTGCAGGCGCGCCCGGCCAGCCCGGCGCTGCTGCTCGCCAGCGCCCGCATCGACCAGCGCCAGGGCCGCTGGCTGGCGGCGGAGGACGCGCTGCATCGCGCCATCGCGGCAGGCGCAGGCGCGCCGGCATGGGAAGCGCTGGGCGATGGCGCCGCGCGGCTGGACGACCACGTTCGCGCGCAGCGCTGCTATGCCAACGCGCTGCGCAGCCTGCGCGGGGAGACCGTGCTGGAGCCGGCAGAGCCGGCGCCGCAGGCGCTGCCGCTGGCCGCGCAGGTGGAAACGCGCGACCCGTACGGCACGCCGGGCCTGTCCGACTGATCCGGCCCGCACCGCGGCGCGTCATCGCCCGCGCGCGGTTCGGCGAAAATAGCGCGCGCCTTGCCCGTATCCCGCGCCGCCGCGCATGCAGCCGCGACCCCACGCGCGGGCAGCCGCCCCTTCACTTCTTCGGATGCCTCCGATGCTCAATATCGTCGTCGCCGCGCTGTGCAGCGTGCTGGTTTCCGTCCTGCTCAAGCTGGCCCGGCGGTTCGATGTCGACGTCGGCCAAGCGGTGGCCTGGAACTACGTCGCCACCAGCGCGTTGACCCTCGCCGTGCTGCAGCCGGCGCTACCCCCGCTGCAGCAGGCGGACACGCCGTGGCTGACCCTGGCGGCCCTGGGCCTGCTGCTGCCAACCATCTTCCTGGCGCTGGCCGCTTCCGTGCGCCATGCCGGCATCGTGCGCAGCGACGCGGCGCAGCGGCTGTCGCTGCTGATTCCGCTGCTGGCCGCGTTCACCCTGTTCGGCGAGACCCTCGCGCCGCTGAAACTGGCCGGCTGCGCGCTGGGCCTGCTGGCGCTGGCCGGCCTGGTCTGGCGCGATGGCCCCACTGCGGACGGCAACCGTGCGGCCCGCTGGGGCTGGCCGCTGGCGGTGTTCATCGGTTTCGGCGTGATCGACGTGCTGTTCAAGCGCATGGCCGCCGGCGGCCTGCCGCTGGGCAGCGCGCTGCTGGCGGTGTTCGCGCTGGCGCTGATGGTCGCCTTCGCATGGCAGCTGGCGCGGCGGGCGCGCTTCACCCTGCGCAGCGCGCTGGGCGGGCTGCTGCTGGGCGCCGTCAACTTCGCCAACATCCTGTTCTACCTGCGCGCCCACCGCGCGCTGCCGGACAGCCCCTCGCTGGTGTTCGCCAGCATGAACCTCGGCGTGGTGGCACTGGGCGCGGTAGCCGGCGTGGCGTTGTTCCGCGAACGCCTGGGCCGGATCAACGCCGCCGGCCTGCTGCTGGCGCTGGCGGCGATCGCGCTGCTGGCGCTGGGCTGAGCGGCGCAACTCCTACAATGCCCGCATGGACATCCCCGACATCGACAGCGTCCGCGACTACCTCACCGGCCTGCAGGACCGCATCTGCGCCGCCATCGAAGGCGCCGACGGCAGCGCGCGCTTCATGGAAGACGCGTGGACCAAGGACCCCGCCAGCTCGCCGATCCGCGGCGGCGGGCGCACCCGCGTTCTGCGCGATGGCGCGGTGTTCGAGCAGGCCGGCATCGGTTTTTCCGACGTGGCCGGCGACCGCCTGCCGCCTTCGGCCAGCGCCGGTCGGCCGGAGTTGGCCGGCGCCTCGTGGCGCGCCGTGGGCGTGTCGCTGGTGTTCCATCCGCGCAATCCGTTTCTTCCGACCACGCACGCCAACGTCCGCCACTTCCGCGCCGAGCGCGACGGCGAAACGGTGGCGTGGTGGTTCGGCGGCGGCTTCGACCTGACGCCGTTCTACCCGTTCCTTGATGACGTGTTGCACTGGCACCGCACCGCGCGCGCGCTGTGCGAGCCGTTCGGCGGCCA
The DNA here is from genome assembly GCF_036409385.1 of Thermomonas sp. LB-4. Classification (NCBI taxonomy): domain Bacteria; kingdom Pseudomonadati; phylum Pseudomonadota; class Gammaproteobacteria; order Lysobacterales; family Lysobacteraceae; genus Thermomonas; species Thermomonas sp. LB-4. The sequence continues at coordinate 34,366 of NZ_JAXOFT010000017.1, forward strand.
GGCGCGCTACGACGCGCACAAGCGCTGGTGCGACGAGTACTTCTTCCTGAAGCACCGCGACGAGACGCGCGGCGTGGGCGGGCTGTTCTTCGACGACCTGCACGGCGACTTCGACGACTGCTTCAGCTACCTGCGCGCGGTCGGCGACGGCTTCCTCGATGCCTACCTGCCCATCGTCGCGCGCCGCAAGGACATGCCGCATGGCGAGCGCGAACGCCAGTTCCAGCTGTACCGGCGCGGCCGCTACGTGGAGTTCAACCTGGTGTTCGACCGCGGCACCCTGTTCGGGCTGCAGAGCGGCGGTCGCACCGAGTCGATCCTAATGAGCCTGCCGCCGCTGGTGCGCTGGGAATACGGCTACCAGCCCGAGGCCGGAAGCGCCGAAGCGCAGCTGGCCGACTACCTGCGCCCGCGCGACTGGCTGGGCGAGGCGGCGGCCTGATCAGTCGCGCATCAGGGTGGACTTGCCGAACAGGCTTTCCACCAGGTCCACCGCGAGCTTGGCGGTGGCGTTGCGACGGTCCAGCGCGGGGTTCACTTCGACCAGGTCCAGCGAGCCCAGGCGGCCAGTGTCGGCGACCATCTCCATGATCAGCTGCGCCTCGCGGTAGTTCACGCCGCCGGGCACGCGGGTGCCGGTGCCGGGCGCGATGGACGGGTCCAGCATGTCCACGTCGAAGCTGACGTGCAGGTGGGTGTCGTCGTCCACGCCTTCCAGCGCTTCTTCCATCGCGCGGCGCATGCCGACCTCGTCGATGTAGCGCATGTCGTAGATGTCGAGGCCGTGTTCCTTGACCAGCCGCTTCTCGCCCGGATCGACCGAGCGGATGCCGATCTGGCGGACCTGCGCCGGGGTGATCGCCGGCGCCACGCCGCCCAGCGTGGTCAGCGCCTCCGGCCCCATCCCGCACAGGCAGGCCACCGGCATGCCGTGGATGTTGCCGCTGGGGGTAAGCGCGCTGGTGTTGAAGTCGGCGTGCGCGTCCAGCCACAGCACCCGCAGTTGTTTGCCGGTCTCGCGGCAGTGCGCGGCGACCGCGGCAATCGAACCGATGGCGAGGCAGTGGTCGCCGCCCAGCAGGATCGGCATGCGGCCGGCGCGCAGTTCGCGGATGCTGGTGTCGAAGACCCCGCGGTTCCACGCGGTGACCTCCGCCAGGTGGCGATAGCCGTCCACCGGCGGGCTAACCGGGTTGCGCGGGCCGGCGACATCGCCGATATCGCGTGCGTCCACGCCGCGCGCGGCGATCGCTTCCACCAGCCCCGCCACCCGCAGCGCTTCCGGTCCCATCGAGGCGCCGCGCCGGGACGCGCCGATGTCGGTGGGCACGCCGAACACGGAAACGGGCGGATAGGCACGGGTCATGGTGACTCCAGGCGCTGGCAAGAGCGCGGATGCGGGCGGGAGTGGTGCGCTTGTCAGCACCAAACAATCAACGTAAGACGTTGTTTTTATTTGGATCGACAAGCGATTTGTTAAGCAAGTGCCCCCAATTGTGCCCCCGTACCGCCCCAAAAGGCGCGTCAGGGGACATGGGAAGCTCCGGGGCAGAGTGTACCGCGAGCGAATCCGCGCCTCCGCCTCAGTAAGCAGCCGGACATCACCCTCCTGACCGAACCAGCACCTACCTGGCGTTTACCCGTAAACAAGGGAGATCATCATGTCGAAGTGGACTTGGATCGCGATTGCTGCCGTTCTGGTCATGCTGCTCGGAAATATGGCGCGTTACACAGGAAAGGGCACCGGGGCCGGGGATCTCGCGAGAACTGCGTTAACCGAGACTTACGACGAATGCACTGAGCGCTATGCCGTCCCTGCTCCAACAGAACTGACGACTCGCGCCGCTGTGACCTACTGCCACTACCGGACGGATCCTGCCGCACGCCCGATCGATAAAGCGTTGGCTGACTGCATGCTGCCAAAGTTGCCCTCAGTGCAGTCTGACATCGGTTTCCGGGTGGCGGTCGGCAACTGCGCTAGGGCGACCAGCGGTTAATCTCCCCCTGGGTGCATGCAAACGGGGCGTAGCTCAGCCTGGTAGAGCTCCGGTCTTGGGGACCGGCTGTCGCGGGTTCGAATCCTGCCGCCCCGACCATGGCTTCGGCAGTCTGCGTGTGTACTCGGCTATCCTCGTCCCCCACAAGGGGACCACATGGCGACCAACGAGGCATTCTCCCGGACACTGATTGACGCCCAGCTCGGCGACGTCGGCTGGAAGATCAGCGATGGCGTCAGTGCTCATTTCGAGTATCAATTGTCTGACGGCACCAAAGCCGACTACCTGCTGTGCGACCGCAACGGCCGCGGCTTGGCCGTGGTAGAGGCCAAGCGCAGCAGCGTTCACGCGCCGACCGCTGCCGACCAGGCCCGGCACTACGCGGGGCTGGCCAATGTCCCCTTCATCTTCCTGGCCAATGGCCGTGAAATCTGGTTCTGGGATTGGCGCAACGAGGCCCACCCGCGGCTGGTGTCCAGCTTCTACTCCCAGGCAGACCTGGAACGGCGTGTCGCCACGGCCGTGCAGCGTCGGGACCTGTTATCAGTCCCCATCGACAAACGCGTTGCCGGCCGCGATTACCAGCAAGCCTGTATCGACGCGCTATCCACCGAGATCCAGTTGGGCCGGCGCAGCCTGTTGGTCGAAATGGCCACAGGTACCGGCAAGACCCGCACTGCCGCCGCCTTCATCAAGCGCATGTTCGAGGCCAATGCCGCGACCCGCGTGCTGTTCCTCGTGGATAGGATCACCCTAGCAGGGCAGACCGAAGAGAACTTCACCGAATACCTCCCGGATCTCCCGAGTTACGTACTCAGGGCTGGACGTCGCTTTGACGACGCCAAGCGGATCACGATCGCCACCCTGCAGAGCATGGTGAACATCTACCGCGACTACTCGGCAGGGTATTTCGATCTGATCATCACCGACGAATGCCATCGCAGCATTTATGGGCAATGGTCGGGCGTGCTGCGGCACTTTGACGGGATCCAGTTGGGCTTGACTGCTACGCCTTGCGTCGCAGGTGAGGAACAGGCTGAGGACGACAAGGCCTTCGTGCGCGACACATTGCGCTTCTTTGGCGTGGACAAGCCCACCTTCAGTTATGGGATTGGCCAGGCCATCGATGATGGGTATCTGGTGCCGTATCAGATCTACAAGGCGAAGACTGTCAAGACGGCAGCAGAAGGTGGCTTCGAGGTCAAGAAAGAGGAACTGGACTGGTCGGCAATGGACGAGGTCACTGCCGTCGAATTGCGCGACGCATTCGGGGACAACAAGAGCATTACCGTCGACCCCAATGCCTTGGAACGCCGTTTCACTATTCCAGAGCGCAACCGCGCCATCGTGCGCGAGTTCCGTGAAGTCATGCGCAATGGCTATCTGGACGCCAAGGGCATTCAGCGTAAGCCGGTGCCTGGCAAGACCATCGTCTTTGCCGTAACCAAGCGCCACGCCGAGACCTTGGCGCGTCTATTCGATGAAGCCTTCGCCGACGAAAAGCCACATCCTGCCGTGCGCTACGCCGACTACGTGGTCTCCGACACAGGAGGCGACGACACTCGCGATGGCATGACGAAGATCCGCGCCTTCAAGAAAGAGAAGTACCCGCAAATCCTGGTGTCGGTGAACATGCTGGATACCGGCTTCGATTTCCCGGAACTGCAGAACCTGATCTTCGCCCGCTATACCAAGTCCGCCATCCTCTACCGGCAAATGCGCGGGCGTGGCGCACGCAAGGCGCCCGGCAAAGCCTTGTTCACCATGTTCGACTTCGTCGGCGTAACAGATATGCACGAAGGTGACGATCGCCCGGTCGAGGGCGGCGCCGTCCGCGTCAGTGAACCCAAGCCCCGCCCACAGCAACCCCGGCGCCTACTGGCATTGGATATCGACGATCAGATCGATCCGACCACGCGCGCCTGGCTCACCATGGACGCCGACGGCAACCTGGTGCAGCCGGAAGCGACCGAGGCACTGGCGCAGGCCATCGGTGCGCGCTTCGAGTCCTGGCTGCTGCCGCGTGAGGCGCAGTTCAACCAGGAACAGGTCCGCTGGCTGCGCTTGATCGGCAATACGCTGCGCGCCAATGCCGGCACGTTGGACGATTTCACCGCCGATCACCTGGATTTCTTCCAGTCCTTCACGGCGCTCGGTGGCCAGGCCGCGGCGGTTCGCCTGTTCGGCGGCGCGCTGGCGCTGGAAAATATGCTGGCCAGCCTGAGTCTTGCCGTGTTCTCAACCGAAGCGACGGGTCCCGGCCATTCTGGCGACGCCGTCTCCGCTTCCCTTCACTAGGTTCTACCCATGCCGATGACTCCCGAACTCCGCCAGAAGGTGGATCGCATTCGCGACGACCTGTTTGGCGGTGGCTATCCCGACCCGGTCAGCAATGCCGAGCAACTGGCGTTCCTGTTCTTCTTCTACCTGATCGAAGGGATCGACAAGCAGAACGCGGCCCGCGCGCGGGTGATGAAGCAGCCCTACACCAGCCTGTTCGCCGGCGAATGGACGTTGCGCAATCCGTTGAACGCACCTAACAAGGGCGACACGACGATCCCTGCCGAGCGCCTGCGTTGGTCGCTGTGGGCGCGCGGCCTGTCCGGTGAGAACCTGGTGCGTTTCGTCCGCGACGAAGTCTTCCCGTTCTTCGCTGATGTTGCCGCCGACAGTGCGGTGAACTTCATGGATGGTGCCCGTTTGGGTATCGATGATCCGGCCGTTCTATCGAAGCTGGTCACCGATGTGGACGGCCTGCGCCTGGACGAGGCTGACGCCGACACCAAGGGCGACCTATTCGAGCATGTGCTGCGCCAGATCAAGCAGGCCGGTGAACTGGGCCAGTTCCGCACGCCACGCCACATCATCCGCGCCATCGTGGACGTGGTGAGCCCGCAGATCGGCGAAACCATCTACGACCCGGCTGCTGGTACGGCCGGTTTCCTGGCGGCGGCCTACAACCATATTCGCCTGGCCAATTCGTCGGAGGCGGCCATCGAAACCGTCGAGTCCGATGGCAAGCCGCAACGGCGCGGTCTGGGTGACCGACTCAACCAGGCGCAGCAAAGCCAACTGGCTAACCGCACCTTCTACGGCAACGACGTCGATCCGAAGATGGTGCGTCTGGCGACGATGAACCTGACCCTGCGTGGCCTGCCGAACGTGCGGATCCTGCGCCGCAATGCGCTGACCAGCACCTTGGACGTGCAGCAGCGCGCCGACCTGGGCCTACCGGACGCCTACGACGTGGTACTGGCCAATCCGCCGTTCTCCGGGCGCGTTGACCGCGACCGGATCGTGGAGGACGTGAGGGTAGGGAACACTGGTGCCACCGAAATCCTGTTCCTGAAATACATGCTCGACTCGTTGAAGCCGGGTGGCCGCTGCGGGGTAATTGTTCCGGAGGGCGTGCTGTTCGGCTCGACCGGCGCGCACAAGGAAATCCGGCGCCTGCTGGTGGAGAACAACACGGTGGAGGCGGTGTTGTCCTTCCCGGGTGGCGTGTTCCAGCCGTATTCGGGGGTGAAGACCTCGGCGCTGTTCTTCCGCAAGGGCGGCAGCACGGATCGCGTACTGTTCCTGCATGCGGACAACGACGGCTACAAGCTGGACGCCAATCACGACCAACCGATCGAGGCGGACGATCTGCCGGCGCTGATCGAGGCGTTCCGTACCCGCGATGATCGCTGGGCGGAGTGGCATGCCGCAGGTTCGAATCCTGCCCCCGCTACCAATTTCGAGTGGGAGCAAAACTGGTGGTTTGCTACAGCGGAGACCTTGCGCGGAAACGACTACAACCTGAGTGCCAGTCGCTATCGACCGCTCAATGCGGCGCAGGTGGACCATCGCGATCCGCGCGAGTTACTGGACGAGTTGGCGGCCCTGGAAGCCGAGATTGCCATCGAGGTAGAGGCGCTGCGCGAGGCGTTGGCGGTTGACGCAACATGACATCGCGTTTTATTGCATTGGAGGACATCGCAGACATCAGCGCGGGAAATCCGGCGCCTCAAGATGCTGCAGACTTCTCGGAAGATGGTCAGCCATTCGTGCGAATGCAGGACGTTGGACGAGAACACCACACGCGCACGCTTACACATACCGCTGACAAGCTGACCGCGGACGCTGTTCGTCGTAATCGGCTTCGTCTCTATCCGGCTGGCACGCTTCTAATCCCTAAGAGTGGCGCATCAATCAACTTGAACCATCGCGCGCTGCTTGCGCGAGACGCTTACGTCGTTTCGCACCTTGCAACTGTTGTCCCAGATACTTCACGCGTTGACGCGGATTATCTCTACTTCTGGTCATTGACCTATGACCCGCGCAGCCAAGCGCAGACAACGAGCTTGCCATCGCTGCCGACTTCGCTGATCAAATCGGCACGGATCCCGCTGCCTCCACTCTCCGAACAAAGACGAGTCGTCGATCTGCTTTCCCGTGCCGAAGGCATTGTCCGCCTTCGCCGCGAAGCCCAACGCAAGGCCGCCGAACTGGTGCCCGCGCTGTTCCTGGAAATGTTCGGCGACCCGGCCAGCAATCCGAAGGGATGGCAGATGTATCGCATTGATGAGCTACTCGAACGATTTGAGGGAGGCAAGAACCTACAGGCTGGCGATGACGAATCAGCAACGTATCGAATCTTGAAAATTAGTGCAGTGACTTCTGGTCGCTATATCGAAAGCGAGTCCAAGCCTGCGCCGAACGATCTGATTCCAGCTCAATCGCATTTCGTCCGCACAGGCGACTTGCTGATTTCCCGTGCGAATACGGAAGCGTTGGTCGGTGCAACTGCGATCGTGGATCGCACTGACGGTAGGACATTACTTCCCGACAAGCTTTGGCGTTTCGTTTGGCGCAGTGATACAGCTATCGAGCCGAAGTTCGCGCTGCATTTGTTCCAACAGCCCGCCATTCGGAACAAATTGAGCCAGCTTGCTTCCGGCACCGGTGGCTCGATGAAAAACATCTCGCAAGCCAAGTTGAAGACTCTGGAATTGCCAGTTCCTCCGATCGAACTGCAGCGCCAGTTTGCTGCCAAGGCAGACGCGGTGCGCGGTATAGCAGCTCAGCAAGCGGCCGCACTGGCAACCGCGCAGGCCACATTCGACGCCTTGCTCCACCAGTCGTTTGCCGTCTCCTAACATCCGTTCTGGCCATGAAGCGAGATCTGATCAGTCGCGTCACACGCGTGCATTTTCGGGAATGGCTGGTCGGCTCAACCCTACGTGAGATCCATGACCTGTTCAGCGGCTATGGGTTCGAGAAGACGTTCATTCCGCAGGAGCTACTGCCGCAGGGCGAACGCCGCAGCGCCGTCGAGCACTTCTACGAGTCCGTGGATTGGTCAAGCCCGGAGCATGTGGCGCGTATGCTGCGGGTCTACGAAGACATCCTGTTCAAGATCGAGGATCGGAGTCTTCCTGACGTCAAGGAAATGCTCCGCCACCTGGAACGGGACGGCTATGTTCTGGAAGGGAACACCCTTGTCGCCAAAGGCCGGGGCGTCGGTCTTACCCCGGAGGTCCTCGCGTCTCTAGGAAGCCGGCATCTCGCCGAGCATGTTCAGCGGATCGAACGGTCCCTTGCCGACGATCCAGCGCAGGCGATTGGCAGTGCCAAGGAACTCCTCGAGTCCACGCTCAAGACCATCCTGGAAGGCTCGGACATCGAGTACGGCAAGAGTGACGAGATCCCGCAGCTCCTGAAGGCAGTTCAGACGACCCTCGAACTGGCCCCGACCGACATCCACGCACAGAAGAAGGGCGCGGACGTTATCAAGAGGACCCTGAGCAATCTTGGCTCCGTCGCCATCGGCATTGCGGAACTCCGCAACCTTTACGGAACCGGCCATGGCAAGAGCAGCAACCACAAGGGCCTCACCATCCGGCACGCCAGGCTTGCCGTCTCCGCAAGCGCGGCGCTGTGCATGTTTCTCCTCGAGACATACGAGGCCAGGACGCCATAGACCGTCCGGGCATTGGCCGACCTAGTCCAAACGCTTGAAATCGCCAGCGCGGGAGATGCTGTACACGAACGGGGGCTCTGTCGCAGTTGCCCGTTTACGCATCCCCGCTAGCGCACTGACCAACAACGCGGCCATTTCCTGCCCAGTCAGATCCTGGCGCGACAAGGTAAACACGCGCGCTTGCGCCAAGCGGATCATCGCCAGCTCGTGGGGATTCCGCCGCATGGCGCCGTCCTTCGTCAGCACAACCCAGCCGCGACGCGCGGTCTCCTGCAGCCATTCGACATCCGGAGCGTTCTGGTCGAACACGTCGTCATGGACCACGACCTGCGCACCGACCCCGCGCAGCGCCTCCACTACCCATTTGCCGCCGAGGCTGCGGTCGACGAAGAAGACCGGCTCACCAAGCGCGGCCTCAGGCGGCAAGGGGCTGCAGGCTCCGCAGGATGTCCTCGATCACAGCAGGCTCCAGGCCGTAGTCCTGGGCCAGGGAGGCAATGGATTCACCTGCCTGAAAACGCTCCCAGATGACTTCCGTGCGGATACCGCGCCCATCCAGCACCGGACGACCAAATCCTCGCTCCGGGTCGATCACCACGGCAGCCAAGGGATCAGGAGCGCCAGGACGGCGTGGCAGGTGCAGTTTGAACGGCACGCCAGAAGGATCGCGGTCTACCAGCTTCAGGTATTGCTGAATGACTTCCTTGATAGCTATCTGGCCATCCCTGGAGATGTTCAGCAAGCTGCCGTACTTCTCGATGAACAGATCGATGCCGTTGGTCTGGAACTCGTTGTCAGCCAAAGGATGATTGCTGGGATACCGCTTCCGCAGAAAGTCCACGGCGCTTCGCACCTGCTTCAGCTCGACCCCGTGTCCCTTGCGAATAGCTGCGAGCACCAGCAATTCCACCAGATTGACGAACGACAGGCGTCGCGCCTTCGGGTCCGCCGCGTTGATGACGGGCTGAAACCGGCGAGCCTCGTCCTTGACCTTGTACCGCTGGCCGAAGGCCCAGGCGCGCACCGTCGATGGCGGCAGGCGCAGGAACCTGGCGGCCTCGGCGGGCGAGTACAGCGGCATGTGGCGGATGTCGGCGACGGTAGGGCGGTTCATGGCCGGGCTCCAGATTGACCCAGTATACCGGGCCAGCTAGCCACAGCCCTCGCCCAGAGAGCCAGCCATGGTAGATCTAAGAAGGTGGCTGATTTTCGGTTCTTCTCCCAACTGAGGGGAAAGGCGCACGGCCGACCGGGCAGACTTGCTGA
>NZ_JAXOFT010000018.1:0-42546 GCF_036409385.1 Thermomonas sp. LB-4
CACCTACTTCTTCCTCAAGATCCGCGCCGCATTCCCCGGAGTTGGGAGATGAACCGAAAAAAAGCCCCGGCGATGCCGGGGCGTTGCGTGTGCAGCAGATGGTTGCGATTACAGCGGCTTGTCGCCGAACTTGTAGGTGAGCTGCAGGTAGAAACTGCGGCCCTGGGTGTCGAACCAGGAGATGTCGTAGTACGGATAGCTGGTGTAGGTCGGGTCCACCGGTGGCTTCTTGTCGAACAGGTTGTTGGCGGTCAGCGAGACCTGCATGCGCTCGCTGAACTTGTATTGCAGGTTGGCGTTGTAGCGGTAGGTCGCTTCGACCCACGGACCCGGGTCGCCGTCCTCCCACACTTCGTCGTAGGACCAGCCGTTCGGCAGGCGGCCCAAGCGACGACCCTGCAGCGACGCCGACCATGCCTCGCGCTCCCACGACAGGCGTGCACTGGCCTTGTTGCGTGGGATGTCGTAGCCGCTGTTGACTGCGAACTTGTCCACCACCGCCTGGTCCGGGTAGTCCTGCACGTCGTGGTGGCGCACCCAAGTGTAGTTGCCGCTGAGAGTGAACTTGCCGAGGCGAGTGTCGAAGCGCAGGTTGGCGCTGGCATCGACGCCACTGGTGCTCTCGTTAGCGATGTTGATCGGGTTGACGTGGACGCCGTAGATGCTGCCGTTCTGGCTGCGGGTAATGCGCGCCAGCATGTCCTGGCAGGTGGCAGAGTTGATGGCAGCGCCGTTCACCCCGAGCCGGCAGTCGCGCTCCTGTCGCATCACCTCGTTGGCGCTCATGTCGCGCACTTGGTCCTTCATCATGATGTCGAAATAGTCCACCGACAGGTCGAACATGTGCGAAGGCGACCACACGAAGCCCGCGGTCCAGGCTGTGCTGGTTTCCGGATTCAGATCGTGGTTGCCGACGCGGCTGCGGATGATGCCTTCGCCGCCGTAGCTGCAATCATCGTAGCTTTCGTCCGGTTCCTCGGTGTCGCACAGATAGTAATCGGTGACCGAGGTTTCATCGTTGCCGGGACCGGTGAACACGTAATGCAGGTCGGGCACGCGGAACGCGGTGCCGTAGGATCCGCGCACCAGCAGGCTCTCCAGCGGCCGCCACTCCATGCCTGCGCTCCAGGTGGGCTTGCCCACGGTGCGGCCGGCGAAACGGTACTGGTCGTAGCGCCCCGCCACGCTCAGGTTCAAGGCGTCCAGCACCGGCATGCGCAGCTCGCTGGCCAGCGCCCAGCGGTTGCGACTGCCATGGCCATCGGAGTCTTTCCAACTGTAGTAGTAGTACTGGGTGGCCAGCGGATCTGGCTTAAGGTCGTAGCTTTGGTGGCCGACCTCGGCGGTGGCGGCGAAGCCTGCCGCTCCGCCCGGCAACTGGAACAGGTCGGCTTGGGTGACGGAGAACGACAGGGTCTGGTTGGCCGACTGCGGGTGGTAGGTGGTGTAGGCGAAAATGCTGTCGTACTCGGCGCGGGTCAGCGGCGTGTACATGCGTTCGTGCGGGGCGTTGAAGATCGGATATGCGGCGCCGCGGAAGATGTACTCGCCCGGCAATTGCGGGCCCAGGAACAGCGCGTTGGCCTTGGATGCCACGATCTGCGGCCAGCTGGTCCGGGCCGTGTACTGCGAATGGCTGAAGGCAGCTTCGTAGTCCCAGTCGTTGCCGAACACGCCCTTGAAGCCGGTGGTGACAGCAAAGGTATTCTGCACGGTGTTGACGGTGCCGTTGCCCAGGCCGCCCATTTCTTCGATGCTGAACTGGCGCTGCCAGTATTCGATCTGATCCGTGGCCTGGTTGTAGAAATAACCCTCTTCATTGCCGTCCGGCATCATCAGCGACCAACTGCGTGGAGCCCGGAACAGCGAGACCTCGTGGCGACCGGCCTGGATATCGGCGAACCATTCGCTGCCGTTGTCGAAAGTGTAGTTCAGCGAGGCGTAGGTGTTCACGCCCTGGCGCTTGCTGACCATGGTGCGATAGGCGACCGCGCGGTCGCTGCCGCAGTAGTTGCCGTAGTTGCGCCGGTAGGCGTACTGCATCGTGCCTTCGTTGAGGTCTGACAGGTCGTCACAGGTGGCCTTGCCCGGATCGATGTAGTCGTCCCACCAGTCGGTGATCAGGAAGTTGCGCGACGGATAGCCATAGCGGGCGGGATTGGGCGCATCGAAGCTGGAATCCTGCTGCGCGCGCTGGAAGCCCCACAGCGGCTTCTGGTCACGGTATTCCAGGCCCGCCACCGCGTTGAACGCGCCGCGCGAAAAACCGCTGGAGATATTCAGCACATGCGATTCACCACCGCCGTGTTCGTTCCAGCCGTAGCGATAGTCGATGGTGGTGCCGTCGGCCTGCTTCTTGAGCATGAAGTTGACCACGCCGGAGATCGCGTCCGAGCCGTAGATCGCCGAGGCACTACCGGTTAGGACTTCGATGCGATCGATCATGCCCAGCGGGATGCTGGAGATGTCGGTGAAGTTGCTGCGTCCGCCGAACGGCAGCGGGAAGTCGGCGATGCGGCGACCATTGACCAGTACCAGTGTGTGGTTGGGCCCAAGCCCACGCAGGTCCACCTGCTGCGCGCCGGGAGAGAAATCGGCGCCGCCGGCGGACTGCTGGCTCTGCGTCTCGCCGCCGTTCTGGGTCAGCGACTGCATCACCTCCGGCACGCTGGTGAAGCCGCTGGCGCGGATGTCCTGGGCGGTGATCATGGTGACCGGCGCCGGGCCCTCCACCTGTGTGCGCGGGATGCGCGACCCGGTCACCTGCACGGCCTGCATGTTGGTCACCGGTGCGTCGGCCGCGGCCTGTGCGGGCCGTGCCTGCGGCGCCGGACGCGTAGGTGCGGCCGGCTTGGCCGCGGCGCCGGTGGGCACGATCAGCATGGCCCCGGAGGCATCGCGCTGGGCGCGGAAGCCGCTGCCCTTGAGCAGCGCGTCGAGCGACTGCGGCGACGCCGCCTGTCCGCTCAGGCCGGCGCTGCGCGCGCCCTTGAGCTGGTCGGCGCGGTACACCAGCTGGGTGCCGGTCTGGCGGGCGTACGCATCCAGCGCGCTGGCGAGGTCGCCGGCTGGGATGTCGAGGCGGGCGGTTTGCGCCTGCGCCGCCAGGGCGGCGGAGCAGGCCAGCGACAGCAGCAGGACGCGGAGCGGGCGAGACGGTTTCATGGTGTGGTTTTTCCCCCGGGGCGCCCGGACTGGACGCCGTTACAAATGCATGACGAACGACCGCAGGAAATCCCCCCGGGCCTTTCGGCACCCCTCGCGGCGACTTCCGGCATGCATCGGCCTGCGATCACGATGGCAGGCGCGCACGGCAGGCAATTGGGTCCCGGTTGCGGCTCGCGATACGGGCCGGTCGTGGGGCTGCGTCAGCAACCGCGTTGCCGGCGCGCCTTTGCTCAGCGCGAGTGCAGCACGATGCGTTCCGCGTCGGCTTCCGCGCGCACCGGGAAGCCGGCTTCGAGCAGGCGTACGAAGCCTTCGGTGTTGTCCCAGCGGAAGCTGCCGCCGATCCGCAGGGCGCCGGCCTGCGCGTCCGCCAGCACCAGCTTGCGCGCGTTGTAGCGGTTGAACTCCGCCACCACTTCGCTCAGCGGCGCATCGCGGAAGGCCAGCAGGCCGTCGCGCCAATCCAGCAGCCGCTGCGCATCGGCCAGCGGCAGGCTGCGCACCAGCAGGCCGTTGCCGCGCACCAGCGCCACGCTGCCGGACGGCAGCATCACCGAGGGCGTGGCGCCGGCGGCGGTCGGCGGTGCGTCCAGCCGCACCGTGCCCTCGGTCACCACCACCCGCAGCGCGGCCACGTCGCGGCGCACCGAGAAGCGCGTGCCCACGGCCACCGCGCGATAGCCGTCGGCGGCGACCGCGAACGGCCGGCGCGGGTCCTTGGCCACTTCGAAGATCGCCTCGCCCGAGGTCAGCGCCACGTCGCGCGCGCGCGCCGAGAGCCGCACCTCGATGCCGGTGGCGCTGGCCAGCGTGGCACGCGAGCCGTCGGCCAGCGGCAGGGTGCGCACCTCGCCCATGGCGGTGCGGTAGGCGGCGGTATCGACCCGGGTCTGGCTGCGCCAGCCCCAGGCCAGCGCCAACGCGCAGCCGGCCAGGGTCGCCGCCATCGCGAAGCGAGCCAGGCGCCGCTGCCGCGCCGGCCGCGCCGTCGCGGGGCGCTGCGCCATTGCCTGCAGCATCTGTTCGCGGCGGCCTGAGGGCGTGGCCTGCCAGTGGCCGCGCGCGGGCGCGGCGCTGTCCTGCCAGCCGGCGCCCAGCGCCTGCAGCCGCCCGCTTTCCTGCCAGGCCGCCTGCAACCGCAGGAACGCCACCCGGTGGCCGATATCCGCGTCCAGCCAGCGCTGCAGCGCGGTTTCGTCATCCGCACTCCAGCGCCCGCCGTCGCGGCGCGCCAGCCAGCCCGCCGCCGCCTGCTCGATCGCCATGCTGTCGCCGCGCATCGATCAGTCCGCCTGCCGCCGTGCGCCGGCATCCGCCGTGCCGGCCTGCGCGCGCGCGTCCACCTCGCCGGTATACAGCGCGTCGGCGAGCAGGCGCATGCCCTTGGCGATGTGCTTTTCCACGGTTTTCTCGCTGATGCCCAAGCGCGATGCCACGTCCTTTTGCGACAACTCCTCCACCCGCCGCAGCCACACCACCTCCCGGCAGCGGTCGGGCAGCCGGTCGAAGGCGTCGGCCAGCCGGCGCAGGGCCTGGCGACCGCCGCACCAGCGTTCCGGCGAGACCTCATCCACCAAGACGAGCGAGGGCTCGAAATCACCCATCGGCTCGATCGACACCACCTTGCCGCGGCGCAGCCGGTCGGTCATCAGGTGGCGCGCGCTGGCGAACAGGAACGCCCGCGGCTGGGTGGGGCGCGACTTCGCGCCTGCCTCGTAGATGCGCGCGTAGAGCTCCTGGCGCAGGTCGGGCAGCTCGTCGCGGTGCGGCCAGTGCCGCTGCAGGAAGCGCATCAGCGCCTCCTCGTGGACGAGGACTTCGTGGACGAACCAGCGGTCGAGCTCCGTCTGCATCCGCGTACCATAGCGAAAGCCGCTGCCCGCGAGCGAGGGAAAACCGGTGTACGTTCGTCTAATGACGTATCTGCGAATGAAGGGGAAGTGGATGATGAAGGGACGTGCCGGCTGGTCGATGATGCTCGCCGCGGTGCTGGCCGCGGTGCTGGCCGCGGCGCCAATCCTGCCGGCGCTGGCCGCCGATGTCGGCCACTACGTGCTGGGCGACCTGCAGGCGAGGACGCCGGGCAAGGTGCAGCCGGGCCTGCTGCTGATGGGCGGCGGCGACCGCAATTTCGACGCCATGCACTGGTTCATGAAGAAGGCCGGCAACGGCCACATCGTGGTCCTGCGCGCCTCGCAGGGCGGCGAGATCGGCGAGGAGTTCTTCAACGAGGTCGGCGGGATCAAGTCGGTCGAAACCTTCGTGTTCAAGGACCGCGAGGCGGCGACCGACCCGAAGATCCTGGCCGCGCTCAAGCGCGCCGACGGCATCTTCCTGGCTGGCGGCGACCAGTCCCGCTACGTCCGCTACTGGCGCGGCACCCCGGTGGGCGCCGCGCTGGATGCCCACGTGAAGGCGGGCAAGCCGCTCGGCGGCACCAGCGCTGGCCTGGCCATGCTGGGCGAATACCTGTACGGGGCGATGGACGGCGGCAGCCAGACCAGCCCGCGCGCGCTGGCCGACCCGTTGGGCGATGGCAACACCATCGAGACGGATTTCCTGCACGTCGCGCTGCTCAAGGGCATCGTCACCGACACCCACTTCAGCGAGCGCGCCCGGCTGGGCCGGCTGGTCGCCTTCCTCGCCAAGGCCGAGCACATGGCCGGCCGGCCGCTGCTGGGCCTGGGCGTGGACGAGGATGCCGCGGTGGCGGTGGAGGGCGACGGCCGTGCGCGTATCTATGCCACCGCGCCCGGCGCCGGCGCCGTCGTGGTGCGCGGCGGCTTCAAGCAGAAGCAGGCCGAGGACGAGGCGATGAACCTCGATCGCGTCGATACCGTGGTCGCCGGCGCGGAGTCCGTGTTGCACCTGCCCGAGGGCCGGGTGGAACGCCCGCTGGCGCAGCGCAGTTACGCGGTGCGTGACGGCGTGCTGGTGGCGCTGGACACGCCCACGCTGGTCATCCACGGCGGCGCCGGGGTGGAGCCCGGAGACCTGACCGCCGACGAGGAGGTGGTGGTGAAGCGCGCGCTGGAAGCAGCGCTGCGTGCCGGCCACGCCAAGCTGCAGGGCGGCGCTTCGTCGCTGGACGCGGTGACCGCCGCGATCACCGTGCTGGAGGATGCGCCGCAGTTCAACGCCGGCCGCGGCGCGGTGTTCACCCATGACGGCCGCAACGAACTGGACACCTCGATCATGGACGGCGCCACCGGCAAGGCCGGCGCGGCGGCCGGCCTGCACCGCGTGCGCAACCCGATCACGCTGGCGCGCGCGATCATGGACAAGTCGAAGCACGTGATGATGGTCGGCGACGGCGCGGAAATGTTCGCGAAGGAGCAGGGCATCACTCTGGTCGACCCGTCCTATTTCCGCACCGAGAAGCGCTGGAAGGGGCTGCAACGCGCGTTGCAGCAGGAGAAGGCGGCGCAGGCCAGCAACACGCCGCTGGTGCTGCCGGGCAAGGCGTATTTCGGCACCGTCGGCGCGTTGGCGCTGGACGCGCAGGGCCAACTGGCGGCGGGCACCTCGACCGGTGGCATGACCAACAAGCGCTACGGGCGCGTGGGCGATTCGCCGATCATCGGCGCCGGCACCTGGGCCGACGCGCGCTGCGCGGTCTCCGGCACCGGCTGGGGCGAGTTCTACATCCGCGCCGCCGCCGCCCACGAGATCTGCGCGCGGGTGCGCCTGGACGGCCAGCCGCTGGCCCGCGCTGCCGATGGCGTGATCAACCGCGACATCCCCAAGGCCGGTGGCGACGGCGGTGCGATCGCGCTGGGCGCGGACGGCAGCATCGCCTTCCCGTTCAACACCGGCGGCATGTACCGCGGCTGGATCGGCGCGGACGGCGTGCCGCACGTCGCGATCTACAAGACCGACGCGCTGGCCACGCCGCGCACGCACTGACGTTCTACCGCTCCGAATGCCCGCTCTCGTCGTAGCCGCGCGGCGTGAGCGCCGCCGGCTGGATCAGCTCGACGAAGGCGCGCGCCTGCGCTGACAGGAACTTGCCCTTGCGCATCACGATGCCGTAGCTGCGCGAGGGGAACCAGCGCGCCAGCGAGCGCGCCGCCAGCCGCTGGCGGTCGGCATCGGTCAGGCAGATCGCGGTCACGATGCTGATGCCCAGGCCCATCGCCACGTACTGCTTGATCACCTCCCAGCCGCCCACCTCCAGCGCCACGGTGTAGGGCACGCGATTCTGCTGGAACACCAGGTCGACCAACCGGTAGGTGGTCAGGCGCTTGGGCGGCAGGATCAGCCCGTAGGGCGACAGGTCCTCCAGCGACAGCTGGCGCTTGCCGGCCAGCGGATGGTCGGGCGGGGTGATCAGCATCGGTTCGAAGCGGTACACCGGCGCGTAGGTCAGGTCGGCCGGCACGTCCAGCATCGAGCCCACCGCCAGGTCCACGCCGTCGCTGCGCAGCAGGTCCAGCCCGCTGGCGCCGGTGACGTTGTGCAGGCTCAGGCGTACGTCGGGGTGGCGCTGGCGGAACGCATCGACGATCCCCGGCAGCAGGTACAGGATGGTGGAACTGCCGGCGGCCACGTGCAGCTCGCCGGCGTCCAGCCCGCGCACCTGCTCGCGGAAACCGGCGGCCAAGTTGTCCAGCCCCTCCACCAGCGGGCGCGCCATCTCGTACAGCAGGTCGCCTTCGCGGGTGGGAACCAGGCGGCGGCCGACCCGTTCCAGCAACCGCACCCCCAGTTCGCGCTCCAGCGCCTGCAGCTGCAGGGTCACTGCCGGCTGGCTGAGGTAGAGCGCCTCGGCGGCGCGCGAGATCGAACCCAGCCGCGCCACCTGGCAGAACGCCCGCAATGGCTTCAGGCGCGAGCCCTTGTAGGCGAAACGCAGCGCGCTGGCAGGGGTTTTCGCCATGTTCTCAATTGGATATTTGAAAAATTAATACTAAGCATTGACAAATCTGCTTTGTCAAATACAACACGCAGGCGGATGGTTGGCTTCCCCACACGTGCCACGGAGCCGCCGATGTCCGCAGTGCTGCAAGACCGCCCCGGCGAGGGCGTGGAGATCGCCCGCCGGGTGCCCGGGCAGGACGCCCTGCTGACCCCTGCCGCGCTTGGCTTCCTGGCCGGCCTGCACCGCCGCTTCGAGGGCGAGCGGCAGGACCGGCTGGCGGCCCGCCGCGCCCGCCAGCAGGCCTTCGACGCCGGCGCGCTGCCGGATTTCCGCGCCGACACCGCCCACATCCGCCGCGGCGACTGGACGGTGGCGCCAACCCCGGCGGCGCTGCTGGATCGCCGCGTCGAGATCACTGGCCCGGTCGACCCGAAGATGGTCATCAACGCGCTGAACTCCGGCGCCAACTGCTACATGGCCGATTTCGAGGACAGCACCGCGCCGACCTGGGCCAATCTGCTCACCGGCCAGCAGGCGCTGCGCGCGGCGATCAGCGGCGCGCTGGTGCACGAGGCGGGCGGCAAGCGCTACGAACTGCGCCCGCAGGCCGAGCAGGCGGTGCTGATCGTGCGGCCGCGCGGCTGGCACCTGGACGAGAAGCACGTGCTGGTGGACGGCCAGCGAATGTCGGCCTCGCTGTTCGATGCCGGTCTGTTCGCCTTCCACAACGCCCACGCGCTGGCCGGGCGCGACCGTGGCCCCTACCTCTACCTGCCCAAGCTGCAGTCGATGGAGGAGGCCGCGCTGTGGGAGCGGGCGCTGGCGGCCATCGAGGACGGGCTGGGGCTGGCGCATGGGCAGATCAAGGTCACCGTGCTGATCGAGACCCTGCCGGCGGCGTTCGAAATGGACGAGATCCTGTTCGCGCTGAAGGACCGCATCGTCGGCCTGAACTGCGGACGCTGGGACTACATCTTCAGCTACATCAAGACCCTGCGCCGGCACCGCGACCGGGTGCTGCCGGAGCGCAGCCAGGTGACCATGGTGCAGCCGTTCCTGCGCGCCTATGCGGAACTGCTGGTGCAGACCTGCCACCGCCGCGGCGCGCATGCGATGGGCGGGATGGCGGCGCAGATCCCGGTCAGCGGCGACGAGGCCGCCAATACCGCGGCGCTGGCGCGCGTGCGCGCCGACAAGCTGCGTGAGGTGGGCGCGGGCCACGACGGCACCTGGGTGGCGCATCCGGCCCTGATCCCGGTTGCCCGCGAGGTGTTCGACGCGCGCATGCCGGGGCCACACCAGCGCCATGTCGCCCGCGACGACGTGCACGTCGAGGCCGAGGACCTGCTGCGGCCGTCGCTGGGCACCATCACCCGCGCCGGCTTCGAGAACAACGTCGAGGTGTGCGTGCGCTACCTCGCCGCGTGGCTGGACGGCAACGGCTGCGTGCCCATCCACCACCTGATGGAGGACGCCGCCACCGCCGAGATCGCCCGCGCCCAGCTGTGGCAGTGGCTGCACTTCGCCGATGCCGGCGGCCCGCCGCTGTCGCTGGACGACGGCACCCCGGTCGACTTCGTGCTGCTGGAGCGCGCGTTGATCGGTTTGCCCAGCCGGCTGGGCGATCCCCGCCGTATCCCCGGCGCGGCGCGGGTGTCCGAGGCGATCGGCCTGCTCGACCGCCTGACCCATGCCGAGGAGCTGGCCGAGTTCCTCACGCTGCCCGCCTACGAACGCATCGACTGATCCACCTGTCGCCTTCCTTCCGCCGCCGCCAACCCCACGAGGTTTCCCCATGAAGAACCATCTGCCGACCGCCGAACAACTGAAGTTGGACTGGGCCAACAACCCGCGCTGGGCCGGCATCACCCGCAGCTATTCCGCCGAGGACGTGGTGCGCCTGCGCGGCACCGTCCAGATCGAGCACTCGCTGGCCCGGCTGGGTGCCGAGAAACTGTGGAAGTCGCTGCACAGCGAGCCGTTCGTCAACGCGCTGGGCGCGATGACCGGCAACCAGGCCATGCAGCAGGTCAAGGCCGGGCTGAAGGCCATCTACCTGTCCGGCTGGCAGGTGGCGGCCGATGCCAATCTGGCCGGCGAGATGTACCCCGACCAGTCGCTGTACCCGGCCAACTCGGTGCCGCAGGTGGTCAAGCGGATCAACAACACCCTGCTGCGCGCCGACCAGCTGCACCACGCCGAGGGCGACGACAGCATCGATTTCCTGCAGCCGATCGTGGCCGACGCCGAGGCCGGCTTCGGCGGCGTGCTCAATGCCTTCGAGCTGATGAAAGGCATGATCGAGGCGGGCGCCGCCGGCGTGCACTTCGAGGACCAGCTGGCCAGCGTGAAGAAGTGCGGCCACATGGGCGGCAAGGTGCTGGTGCCCACCCGCGAGGCGGTGGAGAAGCTGACCGCGGCGCGCCTGGCCGCCGACGTGATGGGCGTGCCCACCCTGATCGTGGCCCGCACCGACGCCGAGGCGGCGGACCTGCTGACCTCCGACGTGGATGACAACGACAGGCCGTTCTGCACCGGCGAGCGCACCATCGAAGGCTTCTACAAGACCAGGAACGGCTTGGACCAGGCGATCAGCCGCGGCCTCGCCTACGCGCCGTATGCCGACTTGGTCTGGTGCGAGACCGGCAAGCCGGACCTGGAGTTCGCCCGCAAGTTCGCCGAGGCGATCCATGCGAAGTTCCCCGGCAAGCTGCTGGCCTACAACTGCTCGCCGTCGTTCAACTGGAAGAAGAACCTGGACGACGCCACCATCGCCAAGTTCCAGAAGGAGATCGCCAGCTACGGCTACAAGTTCCAGTTCATCACCCTGGCCGGTTTCCATGCGCTGAACTACGGCATGTTCGACCTGGCCCACGGCTATGCGCGCCGGCAGATGAGCGCCTTCGTCGAGCTGCAGGAGAAGGAGTTCGCGGCCGCCGAGCGCGGCTTCACCGCGGTCAAGCACCAGCGCGAGGTCGGCACCGGCTATTTCGATGCCATCACCCAGACCATCCAGGGCGGCAAGTCGTCCACGGTGGCGCTGAAGGGCAGCACCGAGGAAGAGCAGTTCCACGCCGGCACCCGCGCGGCCGCCTGACGCCCGTCCCCGCCATCGCCCGAAAACGGGCGGGGCGGGGCCAGAGCGGGGCCTGGCCGCCGGCGGCGGCCCCGTTGCGGCCGCCGCAGTACGGCAGCGGATGCAATGGTATCCTGCGGCAGGATCTGAGGGGCCGGAGCCGCACAGGGGAGCGCGTGGCAGCACTAGCGCACATGATCGATGCCCGGACCGGGGTGGACGACAGCACGTCCGCGCTGCACCCGGACGAGTACGCGCTGTTCGCACAGGTCGCCCGGTCCTGCCAGGTGGAGGCCGGGCAGCGGCTGTTCCGCCGGGGCGACCACGGCGCCGCCATGTACGTGGTCGCCAACGGTGCAGTGGAACTGGACTTCGGCGATGACTTGATCGGCAAGCGGCTGGGCGCGCGCGCCTTTTTCGGCGAGCTGGGCCTGCTGATCGGCGACCACGCCCGCAGTGCCGACGCGGTGGTGGCCGAAGCCGGCGAGCTGCTGGAATTGGGTCGCGATGAATTCGAACTGCTGGCCCAGCGCGACCCGGCGCTGCTGGCGCAGTTCCTCCGCCGCGCGATCATGCGCGTGGTGCTCAACGAACAGGCGCTGATCGCGCGCCTCCGCCGGCGCAACCAGGAGCTGCAGGAAGCGCTGGACGCCTTGCGTTCGACCACCCACCGGCTCGACCAGTCGGAGGCGCTGACCCGCACCGACGAGCTCACCAGCCTGACCAACCGGCGGGGTTTCGCCGCGGACGTGGAGCAGCGCCAGCAGGCCGGCGATCTGGAAGGACATGTGCTGGTCCTGGTGGACTGCGACCGCTTCAAGTCCATCAACGACACCTACGGCCATCTGGCCGGAGACCGCGTCCTGCAGAGCGTGGCCAACCTGCTGCGTGCCGTGGCCGGTCCCGACGACATCGTCTGCCGGCTGGGCGGCGACGAGTTCTGCCTGCTGCTGCGCGGCCACACGCGCGACCAAGCCGAGCGGATCGCCGGCTACATCGCCGACAGCGCGCGCATGCTGGAGCGCATGCACAGCCGGCCGCCCCAGATGACTACCCTCAGCATCGGCGCCTGCCTGATCGGCAAGGGCACCCATGCCGGCTGGGAGAACTGGTACGCGCAGGTGGACGATGCGCTGTACCGGGCCAAACGCAATGGCGGCGACTGTGTCGAGTGGCTGGACTGAAGCGCGCATGCAGGATGCCGGCGCGCCACAGGTCCGTACGATCCTGCTCACCGATCTGGTGGATTCCACCCATCTGGTGGAGCGCCTGGGCGATGCCGCCGCCGCTGCGCTGTTCCGTGCCCACGACCGCCTGGTGCTGGAGCTGCAGCAGCGCTGGCGCGGCCGGCTGATCGACCGCAGCGACGGCCTGCTGCTGCTGTTCGAGCGCCCCATCGACGGGCTCGCCTTCGCCCTCGACTACGCCCGCGGCCTGCGCGACCTGGGCCGCGAGATGCAGCTCAACCAGCCGCTGCAGGCACGCGCCGGCCTGCACGTGGGCGAAGTGCTCGTCTGGGAAAACAGCCCGGAAGCCGTGCGCCAGGGCGCGAAGTCGCTGGAAGTGGAGGGCCTGGCCAAGCCGCTGGCCGGCCGCCTGATGGCGCTGGCGCGGCCGGGCCAGATCCTGCTGTCTGCCACCGCCGAGCCGCTGGCCCACCGCGCCGCCCGCGAACTGGGCGAGCGCGGCGAACTGCTGGTCTGGAAGTCCTACGGGCGCTGGCGCTTCAAGGGCATTCCCGAGGCCCAGGAAGTCCACGAGGTCGGCGAGCCCGGGCTGGCCCCGCTGCGCATCCCCTCACACACCCCCAAGGCCTGGCGCGACCTGCCGCTGTGGCGGCGCCCGGTGGCCCTGACCGCCGAAGCGCTGCTGGTGGCCGGCATGGCCATCGGTGCCTGGTTCCTGGCCCAGCCGAAGCCGGCCATCGCCTTCAACGAGCGGGACTGGGTGGTGGTTGGCGACCTGCGCAACCTGACCAGCGATCCCCGTCTGGAGGATGCGCTGGAGCAGGCCTTCCGCATCAGCCTGGAGCAGTCCCGCTACGTCAACGTGGTGGGCGAGCTCAAGGTGCGCGACACCCTGCAGCGCATGCAGCGCAAGCCGGACACGGCGGTGGACCGCGCCTTGGGGTCGGAAATCGCCCTGCGCGATGGCGCCCGCGCCGTGCTGTTGCCAACGGTGTCCGAGGTCGGTGGCCGCCTGCGGGTCAGCGCCGAGGTCATCGACCCGCACACCCAGACCACCGTTTACGCCGTCTCGGCCGACGGCAAGGGCGTCGAGTCCGCGCTGGCCTCCATCGACGAGGTCACCGACCAGCTGCGCGCGAAGTTGGGCGAGGCGCTTCAGAACGTGCAGAAGACGTCGGTCCCCTTGCCGAACGTAGCCACGCCCAGCCTGGATGCGCTGAAGGCCTTCGCGGTGGCCCGTCGCGTGGCCAACACGACGGGCGATCGCGAGCAGGCGCTGGGCCTGTACCGGCGCGCGCTGCAGCTTGACCCCCAATTCGCGCTGGCCCATGCGGACATGGCGCGCCTGCACGCGACCCTGGGTGAGCCGGGCGCTGCCCGCGACGAATGGCGCAAGGCCTTGGCGCTGCCCCAGCGGCTGTCGCCGCAGGAGCGCCAGATGATCGAGCTGATGCTGATGCAGCACACCGGCCCGCAGGCCTACTTCCGCAAGGCCGACGAGTACCTGGCGCTGTATCCGGACGATTACCAGACCATTGGCCGGCTCTCCAGCAACCAGTGGCACCAGCGCAATGATTTCCGCGCGGCCGAGGCGCTCAGCCGGCGCGCGCTGAAGCCACAGAACGAGCGCTTCAGTTCGGTGCGCTACAGCCTCGGGATCATGCTGCTGGGCCAGGAGCGCTATGACGCGGCGCAGACCGAATTCCGACTTGCGCGGGAGGCGGGCTTCGTGGGCGCGGGCGAGTTGTATGCGCTGCTCCATGAAGCGCGCGGGCAGTACGCGGAAGCCGACAAGACCTACTTCGCCGGCACTGCCGGGCGGAACGGATGGCACGGCGAGACGGGGGCCATCGTCTGGATCGATCGCGGCCAGCCGGCGCAGGCGGCGGCGGCCGTGCGTGACTGGGCGCAAAAGGCGGACGCCAGCGGCGACGTGCTGGAGTTGCTGCGTGCCCATGCGGCGCTGGCCAGCATGGCGGTGCTGCACGGGCAGGGGGATGCCGCGCGTGCCCGGCAGGCGCTGCTGGCGTTGGTCGAGGCCAAGGGCGCAATGGGCGACGATCTCTATCCCCCCGTTTCGACGGAGTTGCGGCTGTACGCGGGGCTCTTGTCGGCGTACCGCGATGATCGGGCGGGTGTGGAAGAGGCGCTGCGTCGCACCCAGGGCAGCACCGTCGTCCGCGACTACCCCACCATCCGGGAGTTGCACGAGGTCCTGCAGGCCGAGCAGGAGCGCCTGGGCGGCCAGCCCCGCCTGGCGATGGCGCGGCTTGCGCCGCTGGTGCGCCAGGACACCGCCTTGGTGGCGACGCATTGGGCGCTCATGCGGGCAGCGCGAGCGGCCCGGGAGGAGGATGTCGCCAATGCCCAGGCCGACTGGCTTGCGACGCACCGCGGGCGCGTCTTCGCGGAAAGCACCACCTCCGACGTGCTGCGGTTCTTCAACGTGTCGGTCTCGGCGGAAGTCGCACGGTCCCGGCAGCAGGCGGCAACGAAGACGCCCTGAACGTGATGTCGCGCATGCAGCCGCGGCGAATCGGTGACCCGCAGTCGCACCGCCGTTAGCGCCTTGACAGGCATCCGCATGGCGCGCTGCATCGGATAGCGTCGAAGCGCAGCGCCTTCAGTCGTATTGCACCGTCCTCCGGCGATCCGGAGTCGGACATCCGACCGAAGCCGGGGCGCTTTGCATGCGCCCCGGCCGTTGTCGATCGGCTGCGAGGTGCCTCAGTCCGCGCTGAATTCCTTCGCACAGAGGAAGCTGACCGGCACGTTCAGCGCGCTTTCGAGCTTTGCGCGGTCGCGGGCGATCTTGGCCTTGGGCGCGATCCGGTCGGTCGGCGCCAGTTGCATGCAGGCGCCCGCGGAATTTGCACCTGCTTCCACCTTGTATCCGACCTGCTGCAGGGCCGCATGGGCATCCTTCTTGAACAGGCGGCGGAAATCGTTGTCAGTGGCGAGCTTGTCCAGCAGCTTCCTGGTGACTTTCGGGTCGAGCGGCGCGGGCTTGGCGCCCTTCTTGGTGGCCATCGTGGTGGTATCCCCTGTGGTGGTCGGACATGCGTGTCGGCGACGCTACCCTTGTCGCTGCCCGGCAGCAAGCGGCAAGATCGGATTTTTTGCTGGATGAACCCATGCGTATCAGGCGATGTGCGCTGCTACGACTCGAGTCCCGCGAGGAGACCCGTTTCGACTTGTCGGCGCTGTTATCCGGGGATACCGGGGTCCTCAGCCACATGCGGTGGCTTGCGCATGCGCCAGCGCTGCAGGCCGAGGTGGAGGTGGACGCAGCGGAAGTCGCGCTGCTCGGCGAAACCAGTCCCAGCGATTGGGTGAGTGCAGCGCCCTTAAGGATGCGCCACGGCGCGGCGCGCGTGCGGCGCCTGCTTCGCGCGGGACTGCTGGTGGGCAGCACCGCAGCGTGGGCGCACTGGCGCAGGGAAGACGAGCGCGTGCGTGCCCTGCACTGGCATGGGGCTGCCGCGGATTACCATCATGCCTCGCGCTGGAGCGGCATCGATGCCGCGGGCGAGGTCGAAGACGCTGGCCTGCACAATGCCGAAGGGTTGCGTCGAGCCTATGGCGTGCCCCCGCCCATGCTGCACCAACGCGGCGATGGCGACGCGGTTACTGCCCTGCCCCCCGCCTCGCGTTCTGCGTATGACGACCTGTTGGACGCGCGCGCCAGTTGTCGAAATTTCGATGCCGGACGGATGCTGCCGTTGGCGAGCCTGGCACAGGTCCTGGAGCGGGCCTTCGGGGAGCGCGGGCGCGTGCGCGGCGCGGACGAATTCGATGTCCTGAAGCGCACCAGCCCCTCGGGCGGTGCCCTCCATCCCACCGAATGCTACCTCCTCGCCCGCCGGGTCGATGGTCTAGCGCCCGGGCTTTACCACTATCTGCCTGCCCGCCACGCGCTGCAGTCCTTGCCGATGGACGACGCGCGGATCCTCGCGGATGCGGGGAAGCATCCCGCCGCGCGGGGGAAAACGGCGCTCGACTATCTGGCGTGGATAGCCGTTGGCGGACAGCAATATTTCGCGGAAGCCCATGCCCTCTGCGTGCTCGCGCCGCGCTTTTATCGGAATTTCTGGAAGTACCGCCGCCACCCGAAGGCCTATCGGGTCTGCATTCTCGACGTCGGTCATCTCTCGCAGACGTTGTTGCTGAGCGCCACGGAAGCCGGGCTGGGCAGCTTCGTGACCGCCGCGATCAACGAAGTCGACATCGAGCGCGCGTTTGGCTTGGAGCCCTGGTCCGAAAGTCCGTTGGCGGTTTGCGGAATCGGACCCCGTGCCGACCGGATGGAAACGTACGAGTTGGATCCCAACCGGCGTGCCTGGCCACGCTAGAAAGAGACCTCACGCCGCGGCCCGGTCACGCCCGCGCTCCAGCTTGCGGTAGCCAATCGCTTCCGAGAGGTGCGGTGTTTCGATGGCCTCGCTGCCGGCCAGGTCGGCGATGGTGCGGGCCACGCGCAGGATCCGGTGCAGCGAGCGCGCGGACAATTGCAGACCGTCGACGGCGCGCTCCAGCAGGGCGGTATCGCGCGGCGACAGTCGGCAGAACGCATTGGTCTGGGCCTGGTCGAGGCGGGCGTTGGGCTGCCCGCAGCGGTCGTGCTGGCGGGCGCGCGCCGCGACCACGCGCGCGCGCACCAAGGCGCTGGCTTCGCCCGGCGGGCCGTCGGTGCGCAGCGCGGTGGGCGGCAGCCGCGGTACTTCGACATGCAGGTCGATGCGCTCCAGCAGCGGCCCGGAAATGCGCCCGCGGTAGCGCCGGATCGCCTCGTCGCTGCACAGGCAGCGCCCCGAGGGGTCCCCGGCCCAGCCGCACGGACATGGATTCATCGCCGCCACCAGCTGGAAGCGCGCCGGGAACTCGCACTGCCTGGCGGCGCGGGAAATGCTCACGCTGCCGGACTCCAGCGGTTCGCGCAGGACCTCCAGCGCGTGCCGGCTCCACTCGGGCAACTCGTCGAGGAACAGGGTGCCGTGGTGGGCCAGCGAGATCTCGCCGGGCCGCGGGTCCGCGCCACCGCCAACCAGGGCCACCGCGCTGGCGGTGTGATGCGGGGCGCGGAACGGCCGCTGCCGCCAGCGCGCCAAGTCCAGCCCGCGGCCGCTGGCGGAAGCGATGCTGGCGGCTTCGAGCGCCTCGGCATCGCCGGGTTCCGGCAGGATGCCGCCCAGTCGCGACGCCAGCAGGGTCTTGCCGCTGCCGGGCGGACCCACCAGCAACAGGTGGTGGGCGCCGGCGGCCGCGATCTCCAGCGCGCGCCGCGCCTGCGCCTGTCCGCGCACGTCGGCCAGGTCCGGCATCGGTGCTTCCGTGCAGCTGCGCGGGCAGGCCAGCGGCAACGTCTTGCGGCTCTCCAGTGCGGCGCAGACTTCCAGCAGGGTGCGCGCGGTGCGGACCTCCACGCTGGCCGCCGCCAACGCGGCTTCCTCGCCGTTGCCGGGCGCCACCAGCAGGCGCCGCCCGCTGGCTCCGGTGGCGAGGGCCGCGGCCAGCGCGCCATCCACAGGCCGCAGCTCCCCGGTCAGCGCCAGCTCGGCGATGAACTCCCAGCCGTCCAGTGCCTCCACCGACAGCTGGCCGCTGGCGGCCAGGATGCCCAGCGCGATGGCGAGGTCGTAGCGCCCGCCGTCCTTCGGCAGGTCGGCAGGGGCGAGGTTGACGGTGATGCGGCGGGCGGGGAACTCGAACTGCCCGCACTGGATCGCGGCGCGCACCCTGTCCTTGGCCTCGCGCACCGCCGCCTCCGGCAGGCCGACGATGGACATGGACGGCAAGCCGCCGGCCAGGTGCACCTCCACCCGCACTTCGGGCGCACGCACGCCCACCCGCGCACGGCTGTGCACGATCGCAAGGCTCATGGCGGCGGCCCTCAGTGGCGCGGGGCGTCGTCGGTCTTGGCGGCGTTGGCCAGCTCGGCCAGCTGGCGCTCCAACGCTTCCAGCTTGTCGCGCGTGCGCGCCAGCACCGCGCGCTGCACGTCGAATTCCTCGCGGGTCACCAGGTCCAGCTTGCCCAAGCCTGCCTGCAGCACCGACTTGAAGTTCTGCTGCAGCTCCTCGCGGCTTTCCCGCAGGCCCGGCGGAACCAGGCTGCTGAGGCGGCGGGCGAGTTCGTCGAGTTGGGCCAGGTCGATCATGCGTGCGGATGTCATCGGAAGGGCCTCCTGCTGCGGGTGCCTGCAGCATGCGCGGAGGCGGGTGCGGGCGCCGTCGGCGCGGAACCCGGCGCAGGGTGGGGAAAGTCCGGTCCTGCCGGTGCAGTATGCCCACATCGCCCGCGATATGCTCACTCCATCATGCAGGAGAGTCGATGATGAAAATGGTGATGGCGGTGATCAAGCCGTTCAAGCTGGACGATGTGCGCGAGGCGCTGGCCGAGGTCGGCGTGGCCGGCATCACCGCGACCGAGGTGAAGGGCTTCGGCCGCCAGAAGGGCCATACCGAGCTGTACCGAGGCGCCGAGTACGTGGTGGACTTCCTGCCCAAGATCAAGCTTGAGATCGCGGTCACCGACGACCGCGTGGAGGCGGTGACCGAGGCCATCATCAGCGCCGCCGGCACCGGCAAGATCGGCGACGGCAAGATCTTCGTCTGGGACCTGGAGCAGGTCGTGCGCATCCGTACCGGCGAGCTGGATGGCGACGCCCTGTAGCCGGCGCTAATCCTCCACCCTGTCGCGGCCCTGGTGCTTGGCGCGGTAGAGCGCGGCATCGGCTCGGGCGAACAACGCTTCGCGGGTATCGCCGGGGCTTGCCTGGGCAACGCCGATGCTGGTGCGCACGTGCAGCGCTGGATCGATGCCTGGCAGTTCCAGCGAGCGGGTGGCGGCGAGCAGGCGGCCGGCGATGGCCAGCGCCTGTTCGCGATTGGTATCCATGCACACCACCGCGAACTCCTCGCCGCCGATCCGTCCCAACCGGTCGCGCCCGCGCAGCTGCGCTTGCCAGGCCTGCGTGGTGGCTCGCAGGACTTCGTCGCCAGCGGCATGGCCATAGCGGTCGTTGATCGTCTTGAAGTGGTCCAGGTCCAACAGCAGAACGGACACCGGGGTCTGCAGCTGCGTCGCGTCGGCAAGTGCGCGCTCGGCGATCTTTTCGATGGCACGGCGGCTGGCCACGCCGGTCAGCGGGTCGGTCATCGCCAGCGTGCGCAGGCGGCGCGTTCGCTTGCGCTGGCGCAGGGCCAGCGCCGCCAGCACCGCGACCAGCAGCACGCCCAGCAGCAGGGCCAGCGTTTGCCAGCGGCGAATCCGTTCCAGCGCCTGCAGCTGAGATTTGCGGGAGCTGGCTTCGGCGCGGAGGCGGTGGTTCTCGAATTCGCGCTTGCGGATCTCGTACTCGTATTCCAGCAGCCGGCTCTGCTCCAGCCGCATCTTGCCGTGCAGGGAGGCCTGCAGGGCCGCGTAGCGCTTGTAGTCGGCCAGTGCCTGGGTGGCGTTGCCCAGCGCTTCGTGGCTGGCCGCACGCGCCTGGTGGAGCAGAGCCAAGTAGCGCTGGTTGCCGTCTTTCTCGATCAAGGGCAGCGCTTGCGCGTAGTTGGCCAGCGCCTTCTGGTGCTGGCCCTTGCCGGCAAGCGCCTGGCCGGTGAGCAGCAGCAGCATGTCGTCGCTGCCGTGGCGCTCTTCCGCCCCGAAGATCGCACCTGCCTGCGCCAGACTGGCTAAGGCAGCGTCATGCTCGCCGAGTGATACCTGCGCAGAGGCCAATCCCAACCACGCATTGGCGGCGCTCAGCGGCTCCTTGTGGGCCGTGGCCACTTCGATCGCGCGGGCAAACGAGGCTTTCGCTCTTTCGGGTTTGCCCGATTCGTCATACAGGTAACCAAGCTGCACCAGGTCGGTGATCACCCGATCCCAATCCTGTTTGTCCTGCATCCGTTCCACCGAGCGCGTGAAATATCGTTCGGCCTGCGCCCAGTCGCCGATGCGGCGATAAGTGATGGCGATCCACAGCATCAGCGTGTCGACTTCGTGGTCGATCCCGGCTGCACGAAAGCTGGCGCGCGCGCGCTGGAAATCCAGCAGCGCCTTGGCCTGCTCGCCCTGCTGGGAAAGCAGCGAGCCGCGCTGGATCAATGCTTCGCCAAGCAGCTGAGATTCCGCCGAATCCTCCAGCAGGCTGACCATGCGCTCGGCTTCGCCGATGGCCCGCCCGGCACCTTCGAGTTCCTGCACATAGCCGATCCGGCAGAACTGCGCGCGTCCCTGCGAGGCCAGGTCGCCCGCTGCCTGGGCGCGCCGCTGGGCTTCATCGGCATAGGCCAGCCCCTGCTTCGGATCCTTCCAGTACTCGCTGGTGCAGTAGACCGAACGGAACTGCACTTCGCGCTTGCGATCCCCCTGCGGCAACAGCGCGCGCAGTTGCTGCAGGTATGCCTCGTACTCCTCGTAGGTCATGTCCATCGACTCCGGACCGATGACCTTGGCGAACACCGCATCGAACAGGTTTGCCGACGGCACTGCCGCGACGGGTTGCGCGGACACGCCAGCGGTTGCCGACAGCAAGAGTGCCAGCAGCAGGAGTGCCTTTCGTAGCAACCGGGTCATTTCCATCCGGGCCCATGCACACCATTGCCGACGGGTTGCGGCGGAGCGATGGTATGCGGTTTTCCGGCGGCAGTGGGGGGGCTGCCGCCGGGGGGTCAGGCTTTCAGGGCGGCCGTCACAAAAGGCGGCAGGCTCTGCGCGCCCTTGTGGATGTCGGCGGTGTAGTAGAGCGTGGCGAAACCCTTGCCGCGGGCATCGGCTTCGCGGAAGTCGAACCCGGCGCCCGCCGCTTTCTTCGCCATGGTGCAGCTCCACCAGCCGGTGGGGTAGCAGGGCTGCGGGAACGGCAGGGTCTGGAAGCTGTGGAAACCGGCCTTGCCCATCTCCGCGCGCATGGCCTTGATCAGGTCCAGCAGCACCAGCGGCGATTCGCTCTGCTGGACCAGGATGCCGTCGTCCTTCAGCGCGCGGTGGCAGCTGGCGAAGAAGGCCTTGTTGAACAGGCCCTCGGCCGGACCCACCGGGTCCGTGGAATCCACGATCACGATGTCCACGCTGCCGGGCTCGCAGTTGGCCATGTAGGCGATGCCGTCGTCGAACAGCAGCTCGGCGCGCGGATCATTGTTGGATTCGCACAGCTCGGGGAAGTACTTCTCGGCCATGCGCGTGACCTGCTCGTCGATGTCGCACTGCACGGCCTTTTCCACGCCCGGATGGCGCAGCACTTCGCGCAGGGTGCCGCAGTCGCCGCCGCCGATGATGACCACGCGCTTGGGGTCTGCGTGGGTGAACAGCGCCGGGTGCGACATCATCTCGTGGTAGAGGAAGTTGTCGCGGCTGGTCAGCATCATCGCGCCGTCGATCAGCATGACGTTGCCCCAGTCGGTCGATTCGTAAATCTCGATGTGCTGGAACGGCGACTGCACCTCGTCCAGCTTGCGGACGATGCGGAAGCCGATCGACGAGCCGGCCTTGTCGAAATTCTCGTGCAGCCAGGTCGATGCGGTCATGGCGGTGGTTCCGGAAAATGTTGCGGGGCGCGGATTGTATCGGATGGGGCCGGGTTCCGATGCGAACGGCGCCGCCGGCTGCACGGAGCCGGGCGGCCGCTGCCCCGCCTTCGTCACCGGCACTGCGCGCCGCAGGCCCTAGAATGCCGGCTCCACACGTAGGCATTACCGATATGACCGACTGGTCGCCCGACCTCGCCCGCAAGACCTATTCGATCCCGCACTGGGCGGACGGCTATTTCGACGTCGACGCGCAGGGCCGCATCTTGGTGCGGCCGAAAGGCGCGGATGGCCCGGTGATCGCGCTGCCCGAAGTCGTCGATGCCTCGCTGGCGCAGGGCGGCAACCTGCCGGTGCTGGTGCGCTTCCCGGATATCCTCGGCGACCGCCTGCGCAAGCTGCAGGCCGCGTTCGCGCAGGCGCAGAAGGACTGGGACTACGCCGGTGGCTATACCGCGGTGTATCCGATCAAGGTCAACCAGCACGCCGGCGTGGCCGGGACGCTGGCCTCGCACCACGGCGAGGGCTTCGGCCTGGAAGCGGGCAGCAAGCCGGAGCTGATGGCGGTGCTGGCGCTGAGCCGGCCGGGTGGGCTGATCGTCTGCAACGGCTACAAGGACCGCGAATACATCCGGCTGGCGCTGATCGGCCGCAAGCTGGGGCTGGAGACCTTCATCGTCATCGAGAAGCCCTCCGAGCTGAAGGTCGCGCTGGAAGAGGCCGAGAAGCTCGGGGTCAAGCCGGGCCTGGGCGTGCGCATGCGGCTGGCGTCGCTGGGCGCGGGCAAGTGGCAGAACAGCGGCGGCGACAAGGCCAAGTTCGGCCTCGACCCGCGCCAGCTGCTGACGCTGTGGAAGGAGCTGCGCGACACCGGCATGGGCGATTGCCTGCAGCTGCTGCACTTCCACATGGGCAGCCAGATCAGCAATGTGCGCGACATCGCCGCCGGCATGCGCGAAGCCACCCGCTATTTCGTCGAGCTCTCGCAACTCGGCGCGAAGATCAGCCACGTCGACGTCGGCGGCGGCCTCGGCATCGATTACGAAGGCACGCGCTCGCGTTCCTATAACTCGGTCAACTACGGCATCCACCACTACGCGTTGAGCATCGTGCAGCCGCTGGCCGATGCCTGCCGGAGCGAAGGGCTGGTGCCGCCGCGCATCCTCACCGAATGCGGTCGCGCGATGACCGCGCACCATGCGGTGCTGGTGGCCAATGTCAGCGAAGTGGAGCGTGCGCCGGAGGGCCGCGTGCCGGAGTCGCACGCCGATGAATCGCACCCCGTGCGCCAGCTGCGCGAGTTGCACGAGGAAATGACCGGCCGCCCGGCGGTGGAAGTGTTCCACGAAGCAAGCCAAGCGCATGCCGAAGGCCAGAGCCTGTACGCGCTGGGCCAGCTGGACCTGGTGCAGCGCGCGCGCATCGATGACCTGTTCTACGCCATCGCCCACGCGGTGAAGGCGCGCCTGACCTATGACGAGAAGAGTCACCGCGACCTGCTGGACGAGCTCAATGAGCGACTGGTGGACAAGTATTTCGTCAACTTCAGCGTGTTCGAATCGATGCCGGACGTGTGGGCGATCGACCAGGTATTCCCGATCGTGCCGATCGAACGGCTGGACGAGGCGCCTACGCGGCGCGGCATCATCGCCGACCTGACCTGCGACTCCGACGGCAAGATCGACACCTACGTCGAGAACGAGGACCTCGATTCCTCGCTGCCGCTGCACGAGCTGCGCAAGGGCGAGAGCTACCGGCTGGGCTTCTTCTTGGTCGGTGCCTACCAGGAAATCCTCGGCGACATCCACAACCTGTTCGGCGACACCGACGCCATCGAAGTGCGCTGCACGGGCGATGGTTACGCCATCGGCCAGCAACGCCGCGGCGACACCACCGACGTGATGCTGGACTACGTGGGCTACAAGCTGGACGACCTGCGCCGCCGCTACCGCGCCCTGGTCGGCGCCGCCGACATCGGCAAGGCCGAGGCGGATCGCCTCAACGAAGCGCTGGAGCGCGGGCTGACCGCCTACACCTACCTCAGCGACGAACCGCTGGAGTGACCGTTACCGGCGGGTGATCGCGTTGTTTCCACTGATCAAGGGGGAAACGCGATGATCCGATCGATCCTGCTGCTCGTGCTGGCGGCATTGGCAGCACCCGCCGTGGCGGCACCATCACCAGCGGCATTCGCGCCGGCGCCATGCAAGTTCGAAGGCGTGAAGGCGAGCTGGGCGAAGCAGCACCGCATCGACTGCGGCTGGCTACAGGTACGCGAATCGCGCGACAAGCCCGACAGCCGCGTCATCAAGCTGTGGGTGGCGATCGCGCGCGCTGAAGTCGCGGACAAGCGCGACGATCCGATCCTCTACATCAACGGTGGCCCGGGCGTCGCCACCGTGGACTACGTCTTTCCGCATTTCCCCAAGAGCCAGACATGGCCCGCCTTCCGCAAGGATCGCGACCTGGTGTTCTTCGACCAGCGCGGAACCGGGCGATCGGAGCCAGCGTTCTGTCCC
Source organism: Thermomonas sp. LB-4 (assembly GCF_036409385.1). NCBI lineage: Bacteria > Pseudomonadati > Pseudomonadota > Gammaproteobacteria > Lysobacterales > Lysobacteraceae > Thermomonas > Thermomonas sp. LB-4. Next base: position 24,327 of record NZ_JAXOFT010000018.1, read on the forward strand.
GAGCTGGACAAGACGTTGGAGCAGGTGCAGCAGGAAGCGCCGCCCGCGCGCGAGGCGCTGGATCGCGGCAAGGCCGCCTACGCCGCCTGCCGCCCGAAGATGCAGGCGCAGGGCGTGGACCTGACCAACTTCAACAGCACGGTCACGGTGGAGGATGCCGAGGACCTGCGCCGCGCGTTGGGTATCGCGCAGTGGAATGTCTACGGCATTTCCTACGGCAGCCTGGTCGGGCTGGAATACTTGCGCCGGCACCCGGAAAGCCTGCGCAGCGCGATCGTGGATTCGGTGTTCCCGCCCAACTCGGCGGTCGGGGCCGAGCAGGTCGGCACCACCGCGTCGGCCTACCAGGCGGTGCAACGCGCCTGCGCGCTGGACCCGGGCTGCAGCGCGCGCTTCCCGGACGTGCTGGGTGCGTTGCGGCAAGCGGTGGAACGCCTGAACGTGGCGCCGTTGCCGCGGCCCGCAGGCGGTCGCATTACCGGCGATACGTTCCGCGACATCATGTGGATGATGCTGGTGCGCACGAAGACGGCACCGTGGGTGCCGCTGGCGCTGGAGCGGGCAGCCGCCGGCGACGAAGCGGTGATCCGCAAGCTGGATGAGCTGTTCGGCGGCATCGACGGCGGTTTCGGCAACATCAGCCAGGGGCAGTCACTCGCGTCCGCGTGCTACGAAATCTTCGGTGGCAGCACCACGGACAGTCGCCGGGTCGTCCGGCGGCGGCATCCGTACCTGACCGCCCAGGACATGATCCCCAGCCAGGACGACGAGCTGTGCGCCACCTGGCAGCCGGTGCGGGCGTCGGTCGACTTCCATGCGCCGGTCCGCAGCGAGGTGCCGACGCTGCTGTATGGCGGTGAGTTCGATCCGGCCACGCCCTACGACGATGCGGTGCTGGCGGCGAAGAACCTGTCGAATGGCACGCTGGTGTACGTGAAGGGTGCGTCGCATGCGTCGTTCACGCTGGACGACTGCACCCGCGGCATCGCCCACGCCTTCCTCGATGCGCCGTCGAAGCAACCGGATCTTGCCTGCCTTGCGCAGCGCAAGGACACGGTGTTCCCGACCGAAGGGCTGATGGAGTTCCTCGCCTCGCAAGGCGGCTGAGGCGGGGAGCACTGCTCAGCGTGTCGTCGTGACCGTCGCCTTCGTGGGCGGTGACGCGCGCCACGGCGCCACCACCAGCACCACGCCGGCCAGCACCAGCAGCGCGCCGGCGACGCGCATCGCATCCACCGGTTTCGGTGCCTGCAACACGCCGAACTGGTCCAGCAGCAAGGACGCGGTGACCTGGCCGAGCACGGTCAGGCAGACCATGCCGGCCGCGCCGATGCGCGGGATCAGCAGGGTGAAGCAGGCCACGTAGATCGCGCCGAACACGCCGCCGGCCCAGATCCATGCGGGCAGTTTCAGGCTGCCCTGCAATGCGATCGGCGTGCGGGTGGCCAGCAGGTACAGGCCCAGCATGACCGTGCCGACCAGGAACGAGACGAAGGCGGCGACCACCGGGCCGCCGATGTGGGTGCCGAGGCGGGCGTTGACCAGGCCCTGCAGCGGCAGGATCGCGCCGATCAGCACCGCGACCAGCAAGGCGCCGAGCATGTTCATGCGCCGCGATGGACCTGGAAGCCGGCGAACGACTGCGAGGTCGGCATCAGTTCGATGCGGTTGATGTTGAGGTGCGGCGGCAGGGTGGCGACCCAGAAGATGGTGTCGGCGATGTCGCCGGCGGTCATCGGGTTGGCGCCGCCGTAGAGCGCATCCGACGCGGCCTGGTCGCCATGGGTGCGGACCACGGTGAACTCGGTTTCGGCCATGCCCGGCTCGATGGTGGTGACGCGCACGCCGGTGCCGTGCAGGTCGCTGCGCAGGCCCAGCGAGAACTGGCTGACGAAGGCCTTGGTGCCGCCGTAGGCATTGCCGCCGGTGTAGGGATAGGTGGCGGCGGTGGAGCTGATGTTGATGATCGCGCCCTTGCGCGCGATGAGCGTGGGCAGCAGCGCGTGGGTCAATGTCACCAGCGCGGTGACGTTGGTGTCGATCATGGTCTTCCAGTCGGACAGCTGCGCATCCTGCGCGGGCTTGGTGCCCTGCGCCAGGCCCGCGTTGTTGACCAGCAGGTCGATGCCGCGGAAGCGCTCCGGCAACGCGTCAAGCGCGGCGCGCATGGCGGCTTCGTCGCGGATGTCGAAGCAGGCGGGGTGCAGCGCGTCGCCGAGTTCGGCGCGCATGGCGTCGAGGCGGTCGGCGCGGCGGCCGGTGGCGATGACCTGCCAGCCGGCGTCGACGAATTTGCGCGCAGCGGCGCGGCCGAAACCGGCGGTGGCGCCGGTGATGAGGGCGGTGCGGGGGGCGTGGGTGTCCATGCCGGTATTTTAGCGGTCCGCGCGCGGTCGGCCGCTGTCGCCGCCCGGGTCAGGCGCCCGGCTTCGCCGGTGGCTTGCGCCGCGCGGCGGGTTTCTTCGGCTCTGGCGCGGCCGGCGCCGCGGCGGCTGGCTTGCGCCTGCGCCCGCTGCCCGCCTTGCCGGCGGTCTTGGTCTTGGTGGCGCGGTGCTTCTGCAGCATGTCTTCGGCCAGCAGCACGTCCTCGCTGAGCAACCCGGCGGCCTTGGCGATGGCGATCCGCGCTTGCGCCTTGTTCTCGTCGGGGTTGGCCAGCAGCAGCTCGCGGATCGCCTCGCGCAGCGCGGCCTCGGCATTGCGCTTGAGGGTGGCCTTCTCGCCACGCTGGAGCAGCGCCATCAGCGCATCCACGACGGGTTTGATCAGGGCGGCTTCGATCGGCATCCGGGGCATCCTCGCTGTCCGATGAGGATGCCACGGGGCCATCTCAGGGGGTGCGATGCTGCGCGAACAGCCCGCCGCGCTATCCGGAGACCGGCATCTCTGCCGACGGCACCCACGCCCGGGGGCGGTCTCCAACCACCGGAATGCCTCAGTTCGTCTTGACCGCCATCGCCGGCAGGCCGCCGCCGGCCAGCTTGGCCTTGGCCTCGGCCAGTTCGGAGGCGCTGCCGTAAGGTCCCATGCGGACGCGGTAGACGGTCTTGCCGTCGATCTGCGCCGACTCCACGCGGGCGTTCAGGCCCAGCAGGGCGATCTTGGCCTTCGTCGCCTCGGCGTCGCCGGACGCCCCGAAAGCGCCGGCTTGCAGCAGGTAGCGGGTGCTGCCGCCGTCCGCGGCCGCCTTCGGTGCGGTGGCTGCAGCGGTCGGTGCGGGTGGCGTGGCGGTGGCCGTCGCGGTGTCGCCCAGCGGGGCCGGCAGCGCAGCGGCGCTCGCGGCGTTCGCCGGTTCGGCCGGCGTCGCGGCGGCCCGGGCTTGCGCCTCGGCTTCGGCCTTGGCGCTGGCGGCCAGCTCGGCGTCGCTCACCGCCACCTCCTGGCCGGGCAGCAGGGTGTAGAAGTCGTACTGGGTCGGCTTCGGCTTGTCCGCGTCCGGCTTGGCCTCGCCGGCCGGTGCGGTATCGGGCGCGATCGCCTCGCCCTCGTCGCTGACCGCGGCGGGCAGCGCGTCGGGATTGGGCTTGGGCCGGAAGAAGCCGTCGCCGCCGTCTGACTTCAGGTAGCGCGGCACCAGCAGCACCGCCAGCAGGGTCAACAGGATGCCGATGACCAGCCAGGCCCAGCCCGGCAGGCCGTTGGACGCATTCCGCCTGGCCTGCGATTTTCCGCGTCGCGCCGCCATCACATGCTCTCCGGGGCGGAGACGCCCAGCAGGTCCAGGCCGTTGGCCAGCACCTGGCGGGTGGCCAGGGCCAGCGCCAGGCGCGCGTTGCGCAGGGCGGCATCTTCGACCAGCACCGGGCTGGCGTGGTACCAGCCGTGGAAGGCGTTGGCCAGCTCGCGCAGGTATTGCGCGACCAGGTGCGGCTCCAGCGTGGCGCCGGCGGCTTCCACCACCTCGGGGAAGCGCGACAGCTCGCGCATCAGGTCCTGCGCCGGGGCGTCCTCCAGCACGGACAGCGACGCCTGCCCGTGGGCGGCGTCGAACCCATAGCCCTTCTCGCCGGCCTGGCGCAGCAGGCTGCAGATGCGGGCGTGTGCGTACTGCACGTAGTAGACCGGGTTGTCGTTGGACTGCGAGCGGGCCAGGTCGATGTCGAACGTGAGCTGCGAATCCGGCTTGCGCGCGACCAGGAACCAGCGGGTGGCGTCACGGCCGGCCTCGTCGATCAGGTCGCGCAGGGTGAGGTACGAGCCGGCGCGCTTGGACAGCTTCACCTCCTCGCCGCCGCGCATCACCGTGACCATCTGGTGCAGCACGTAGTCCGGATAGCCGGCGGGGATGCCGCAGTCCAGCGCTTGCAGGCCGGCGCGCACCCGTGCCAGCGAGCCGTGGTGGTCGGCGCCCAGCTCGGTGACCGCGCGCTGGTAGCCGCGCTGCCACTTCGACAGGTGGTAGGCGACGTCCGGCACGAAGTAGGTGTAGGTGCCGTCGGACTTGCGCATCACCCGGTCCTTGTCGTCGCCGAAGGTGGTGGTGCGCAGCCACAGCGCGCCGCCTTCCTCGTAGGTATGACCGTTGGCGATGAGCTCACGCACGGTTTCCTCCACCTTGCCGTCGGTGTACAGCGAGGACTCCAGGAAGTAACGGTCGAAGCTCACGCCGAACGCCTGCAGGTCGGCGTTCTGCTCGCGGCGCAGGTAGGCGACGGCGAACTTGCGGATGGCGTCGAGGTCGTCGGCGTCGTCCTTGCCGGTCACCACGTGGCCCTCGACCTCCACGCTGTCGCCGCGCAGGTAGGCGGCGGCGACATCGGCGATGTAGTCGCCGTTGTAGGCGTCGGCGGGCCAATCGGCGTCGCCCGGCTTCAAGCCCTTGGCGCGGGCCTGGGTGGAGATCGCCAGGTTGTTGATCTGCACGCCGGCGTCGTTGTAGTAGAACTCGCGCTTCACGTCCCAGCCGTTGGCGGCCATCACCCGGGCGATGCAGTCGCCGATCACGCCGGCGCGGCCGTGGCCCACGTGCAGCGGGCCGGTCGGGTTGGCGGACACGTACTCCACGCCCACCGTCCTGCCGCCGCCGCTGGCGTTGCGGCCGAAAGCGGCGCCGCTGGCGTGGATGTCGCGCACCTGCTGCTGCCACGCCGCGGGGGTGAGGTGGAAGTTGATGAAGCCGGGGCCGGCGATCTCGACCTTGGCGATCGCGTCCGAGGCCGGCAGCGCGTCGACCAACTGCTGCGCCAGCGCCCGCGGGTTGCTGCGCGCGGCCTTGGCCAGCAGCATCGCCGCGTTGGTGGAGAAGTCGCCGTGCGCGCGCTCCTTGGGACGCTCGATCACGAACTCGGGCGAGGCAAGGTCGGCGGGCAGGATGCCTGCGCTGCGCAGGGCGGACAGGCCCTGTTCGATCAGTGCGCGGAGCTGGGTTTTCACGTGCGGGAATGCTGCGGTTGAAACGACCGGCCATTGTACGCGAGGCCGGCATCACACCAGCCCGCGCTGGGCCATCGAGGTAGGTGGGCCGTCGCCGATCACGAAGTGGTCCAGCAGGCGCACGTCCACCAGCGCCAGCGCCTGCTTGATGCGCGCGGTCACCGCGCGGTCGGCGGCGCTGGGCTCGGGGCTGCCGCTGGGGTGGTTGTGGCCGATGATCGCCGCCGCCGCCCCGTGCGCCAGCGCGCGCTGCACCAGCACGCGCGGGTGCACCTCGGCGCCGTCGATGCCGCCGCGGAACAGCTCCTCGAAGCCCAGCGCGCGGTGGCGGGTGTCCAGATACAGCACCGCGAACACCTCGTGCGGCTGGCCGCGCAGGCGCTGGGCGAAGTAGCGGCCCGCGCAGGCCGGGTCGCCCAGCGCTTCGCCGCGTTCCAGCTGGGCGGCGAGATGGCGCTGGCCCAGCTCCAGCGCCGCCGCCAGCAGGCAGGCGCGGGCCGGGCCGATGCCGCGCAGGCGGGTGAGCGCCTTGGCATCCCGATCCAGCAGCCGGCGCAATCCGCCCTGGCCGGCGAGCAGGGCCCGTGCGCTGGCGACGGCGTCGCTGCCGGCGATGCCGGAGCCCAGGAACAGCGCCAGCAGTTCGGCATCGGACAGGCTGCCGGGGCCGCGCGCCAGCAGCTTCTCGCGGGGGCGTTCGGTTTCGGGCCAGTCGCGGATATGCATGGGTCCAGCGTGCGCCAGCCGGCGCCGGGGGGCGAAGGAAGCAGCCCTGGCATCGGGTAAGCTGCTGCTTCTTCTAGTGGTCAGGGAATGGCCCGATGCAGGCTACGTTTTCCCCCGCCGGCGGCAACCGCGTGCTGTTGTGCGTTTGCGGTGGCATTGCCGCGTACAAATCCGCCGAGTTGGTGCGGCGGCTGCGCGATGCCGGCGCCGAGGTGCAGGTGGCGATGACCGACAGCGCGCAGCGCTTCGTCGGCGCGCAGACCTTTCAGGCGCTCTCGCACCGACCGGTGCGCACCTCCCTGTGGGATGCCGAGGCCGAAGCCGCGATGGGGCACCTGGAGTTGGCCGGCTGGGCGCAGCGGGTGGTGGTGGCGCCGGCCACCGCCAACACGCTGGCGAAGCTGGCCCACGGCCTGGCCGATGATCTGGTGTCCACCCTGTGCCTGGCGACCGAAGCGCCACTGCTGGTGGCGCCGGCAATGAACCACCGCATGTGGCGGCATCCCGCTACCCAGGCCAACGTCGCCACGCTGCTGGCGCGCGGCGTGCGCATGGTCGGACCCAACGACGGCCCGCTGGCCGAGGGCGAATCCGGCCCCGGGCGGATGGCCGAGCCCGACGAGATCGTGGCCGCGCTGGCGGTGGGCGCATGAGCGCGTTGCCGGCGGGGCTGCGCCTCGTGGTCAGCGCTGGCCCGACGTTCGAGGACATCGACCCGGTGCGTTTCCTCGGCAACCGCAGCAGCGGCAAGATGGGCTTCGCCATCGCCGCCGAGGCGGCACGGCGGGGCGCCGAGGTGGTGCTGGTGGCGGGGCCCGTGCAGCTGCCGACGCCGCCGGGCATCGCCCGCGTGGACGTGCGCAGCGCGGCGCAGATGTTCGATGCGGTGATGGCCGCGCTGCCGTGCGATGCCTACATCGGTGCGGCGGCGGTGGCGGACTTCACTCCGCGCGCGATCGCCGCCAGCAAGCTGAAGAAGCAGCCGGGCCAGGACACCCTGCTGCTGGAGCTGGTCAAGACCCGCGATGTGCTGGCCGAGGTGGCCGCGCACGCACGGCGGCCGCGGCTGGTGGTGGGCTTCGCCGCGGAAACCGACGACGTGGCCTGCTACGCGCGCGACAAACTGCAGCGCAAGCGGCTGGACATGATCTGCGCCAACCGGGTGGGGCTGGCGGGCAGCGGCTTCGAGAGCGACGACAACGCGCTGCTGGTCATCGACGCCCACGGCGAGCGTGCGCTCGGGCCCGCGTCCAAGGCCGAGTTGGCGGCGGTGCTGCTGGATATCATAGGAGAACGCCTGCAGGCCGGGGGGACCGCATGAGCCAACGCACGCTGCAGGTGAAAGTGCTGGATCCGCGCATCGGCGGCGAATGGCCGCTGCCCGATTACGCCACCGCGCACAGCGCCGGGCTGGACCTGCGCGCCGCGCTGGACGCGCCGTTGGCGCTGGCGCCCGGGCAGGCGGTGCTGGTGCCGTCGGGCCTGGCCATCCACATCGGCGATCCGGGGCTGTGCGCGATGATCCTGCCGCGCTCGGGGCTGGGCCACAAGCACGGCATCGTGCTGGGCAACGGCACCGGCCTGATCGACGCCGATTACCAGGGGCCGCTGATGGTCAGCCTGTGGAACCGCAGCCCCACCGCCTTCACCGTCGCGCCGGGCGACCGCATCGCCCAGCTGGTGCTGATGCCGGTCGTGCGCGCGGGATTGCAGGTGGTGGATACTTTCGAGGAGAGCGCGCGTGGGCAGGGCGGCTTCGGCCACACCGGCGTGCGTTGACGGGGGAACGCGATGGCATTGTTCGGATTGGGCGGGAAGAAGGGCGCGGCCGACGCGGGCGCGGACGGCGGCAACAAGCTGGCGTACGACCCGCTGCAGGCGGCGCGCGCGCTGCCGTGGCTGGTCGCGCTGCTGGGTGCGTTGGGACTCTGGTGCCTGATCGCCGGCGGCCTGCGGCTGCGCGACGACAGCCGCCAGCAAGTGCTCGAGTTCGCGCGCGACGACGTGGTGGTGGCGGTGCGGCGCACCCTCAACGAACACCGGCAGAAGCTCAGTGCGCGGCTGGCGTCGAAGGCGTTCACCACGGCGCTGGCCGCTGGCGATGCCACCGCTGCGGCCGCGGCCCTGAAGCAGGGGTGGAGTGAGCTCCGCCGCGCCGAGCTGTGGCCCGCGGACCTGGACGCGCGCTACCAGCAGCTCCCGCGCAGCGGGTTCGGCAGCCTGGCGGCGGCGGAGGATGCGTTGATCCGCAATGGCATGGCGGTGCGGATCGTGCATGCCGCCGATGGCGCAAGGGTCGGGCTGGCGGTGCCGGTCCGCGGCGCCACGGCGATGGTGGCGTACGTGGAGCTGCCGGTGACGCGCCTGGAAAGCGCCGTCGAGAGCCCGGCGCTGCCGGGCGGCACCTATCTCGCGCTGCGCCAGGGGCAGCGCAGCGTGATCCAGCGCGGGGAGATCGAGCTGGGCGAGTCCGCCGAGGCGCTGGGCGCCAAGGTGCCCGACAGCGAACTGCGCGTTGCCGCTGCGGTGCCGGATGCCGCGGCCACCCCGTTCGCGCTGGATGGGCTGGTGTCGCTGGTCCTGGGCGTCGTGCTGCTGGTGCTTTGCGGCGCGCTGTGGTTCGTGCTGCGCCCGCGCCTGCTGGCGGCCGGCGGCGTCGGCGAGGTCGAGGCCGGGCCCACCCTGTCCGACCTGCAGCAGACCCTGCCGCCGGTGGAGCCGGTGGCGCGGGTCAAGTCGCGCGAGCAGGACGCCGTCAAGCCGGCGGCCAGGGTGCCGGTGGTGATCGACCACCGCATCTTCCGCGCCTATGACATCCGCGGCGTGGTCGGCCAGTCGCTGGACGCCGGCGTGGCCGAGCTGATCGGGCAGGCGATCGGCTCGGTGATGGCCGAACAGGGCCTGGATGCGATCGTGGTCGGCCGCGACGGGCGTCTGTCCGGGCCGGAACTTGCGCATGGCCTCATCGAGGGCCTGCGCAAGGCCGGCCGCCACGTCATCGATATCGGCATGGCGCCCACCCCAGTGGTGTATTTCGGCGGCTACCACCTGCGCACCGGCTGCGGGGTGGCGATCACCGGCAGCCACAACCCGCCCGATTACAACGGCTTCAAGATCGTCGTCGGCGGGGAAACCCTGTCCGGCGATGCGATCCGGGACCTGCACGCGCGGATCGCCGAGGACCGCCTGCTGACCGCGGATACGCCCGGCAACCTGGAAGAGCGGGACATCGGCGAGGACTACGTCCAGCGCATTGCCGGCGACATCCAGATCGGCCAGCGCCTGAAGGTGGTGGTGGATGCCGGCAACGGCGTGGCCGGCGTGCTGGGCCCGCGCGTGCTGGAGGCCATCGGCGCCGACGTCACCCCGCTGTTCTGCGACATCGACGGCACTTTCCCAAACCACCATCCCGATCCCAGCGAGCCGCACAACCTCGAGGCGCTGGTGCAGATGGTGCAGCGGCTCGACGCCGACCTCGGCATCGCCTTCGATGGCGATGGCGACCGCCTGGGCGTGGTCACCAAGGCGGGCAAGAACATCTTCCCCGACCGCCTGCTGATGCTGTTCGCCGCTGACGTGCTGGAGCGCAACCCCGGCGCGGTGATCGTCTACGACGTCAAGTGCACAGGGCGGCTGCCGGTGCAGATCCTGCGCCACGGCGGCAGCCCGCTGATGTGGAAGACCGGGCATTCGCTGATCAAGTCGAAGATGCGCGAGGTGGACGCGGCGCTGGCCGGCGAGATGAGCGGCCACTTCTTCTTCGCCGAGCGCTGGTTCGGCTTCGACGACGGCATCTACGCCGCGGCGCGGCTGCTGGAGATCCTGGACGCGCGCGAGGAATCCCCCGACGCGGTGTTCGATGCGCTGCCGGACGGCGTGTCCACGGCCGAGATCAAGGTCGAGGCGCCGGAGGGCGACCCGCATGCGTTCGTGGAGCGTTTCCGCATGGCCGCCACCTTCGAAGGCGCGCGCCAGACCACCCTGGACGGCGTGCGGGTGGACTGGGCGGACGGCTGGGGCCTGGTGCGTGCGTCCAACACCACGCCGGTGCTGGTGATGCGTTTCGACGCCGACAGCAGCGCGGCGATGGCGCGCATCCAGCAGGCGTTCCGCGACAACCTGCTGCGGCTGGAGCCGGACCTGCAGCTGCCGTTCTGAGCCGAGCGGCCGCTTGGACCATCGGCGCGAAGCCGACGGAACGCCCGGCCGGCGTCAGTTCGACGCCGGCGTGGGCGCCGCCTCGCCCGCCGGGGCGGGTGGCGCGTCGGCGGTATCGACGCCGCGCATCTTGCGATAGCGCTGCAGGGAATCGGCCAGCTCCCGGTCCAGCTCGGTACGGTCGGCCTCCTGCGCCTGCAGGATCTGGCGCTGGCGGAGCAGCTCGGCGTGCTGGTGGCGGATCGAATCGGTCAGCTTGCGTGGCACCGGGCTTTCGGCAAGCTCCAGATCGCCGGCCTGGCGCAGCAGCGAGAGCAGGCTCAGGCGCAGGTTGGCCAAGCCCAGCCGGCTGGCCTTGAGGGTTTCGTCCAGCAGCGCGGTGCGCTCGCCGTAGGCGCGGCGCAGGTCGTCCTCGGTCATGTAGGACTCGACCATGGCCAGGTCACGGCGCTTCTGCATCGCTTCTGCCTCGGCCTGCCGGCGCGCCACCTCGGCGGCCTGCTGGGCGGCGCTGCGCTCTTCGTCGGTCAGCGCCCGGCCCACCTGGCCGGTGGCCATGCCGCTCTTGGCGCTGATCTCGGTGCGCGCGCGGTCCACCGCCGAGGCGGGCAGCGCGTCGCCGCAAACCCGGCGGCCACCCTCGTCCCAGCAGTAGATCTTCTTCTGCGCCGGCGGCGCGGTTTGCGCCGCGGCGCTGCCGGCGCCGGCCAGCGCGACCGCGATCGCGGCGATTAAGTGGAACTGGTGCGGCATTGACGGCCCCCCGTGGCTGCCGGTCAGCGTATCAGACGACTCCGTAGCGCGCGCGATAGGCGAGCAGCGCCTCGCGATGGGCGGCCAGCGCCGCGCTCTCGCCCGCGAAGGCAAGCAGGTCGGACAGGCCGGCCACCGCCACCACCGGGATGGCGTGCTCGGCTGCCACCGCCTGCCCGGCGGACTCGGCGGCATCCTCGCGCACCCGTTCCTGGCGGTCCAGCGCGATGATGATGCCGGCCGGCGTGCCGCCGGCCTCGCGGATGATCGCCAGCGCCTCACGGATGGCGGTGCCGGCGGTGATCACGTCGTCCACGATCAGCACCCTGCGGCCGGCCAGCGTTGCGCCGATCAGGCTGCCGCCTTCGCCATGCGCCTTGGCTTCCTTGCGGTTGAACGCCAGCGGCAGGTCGCGCCCGCGGCGGGCGTATTCGCAGGCCAGCGCGGTGGCCAGCGGTATGCCCTTGTAGGCGGGCCCGAACAGCAGGTCGAAGTCCAGCCCCGCCGCGTCCGTCGCATCGGCGTAGCACTGCGCCAGCCCGGCCAGCGCGGCGCCGGAGTCGAACCGCCCGGCGTTGAAGAAGTACGGGCTGCTGCGGCCGGACTTGAGGGTGAACTGGCCGAAGCGCAGCGCATCGGCGCGCAGCGCAAGCTGCAGGAAGCGGTGGCGGTGGTCGGGCACGGCGGGTCGATCGGAGTGGGGTTCGGGAGGAAAGCGTACCGCATGCGCCCGAACCTCCGGGCCCGGGCAGGTATCCTTGCGTGCCGCCGGCGCACTGCGCGCGCGGCTGCCGACACCCCGGCTTCGAGGCCCACGACCCCATCCATGCGCATCCTCACCTTCAATGCCAACGGCCTGCGTTCGGCCGCCTCCAAGGGTTTCTTCGACTGGTTCGCCGCGCGTGACGTCGACGTGCTCTGCCTGCAGGAAACCAAGGCGCAGGAACACCAGCTGGCCGATGCCGCGTTCCGGCCCGATGGCTACCGGGCGTGGTTCAAGGATGCGCAGAAGAAGGGCTACAGCGGGGTCGCCATCTACAGCCGGCGCGAGCCCGACGAGGTGCGCACCGCGCTGGGCTGGGCGCCGTTCGACGACGAGGGCCGCTACATCGAGGCACGCTTCGGCAATCTGTCGGTGGTCAGTTTCTACATCCCCTCGGGCAGTTCCGGCGAACTCCGGCAAGGCTTCAAGGAGGAGGTGATGGCCTGGCTGAAGCCGATCATGGACGGCTGGCTGGCCAGCGGCCGCGAGTACGTGCTGTGCGGCGACTGGAACATCGTCCGCGCGCGCAACGACATCAAGAACTGGACCGGCAACCAGAAGAATTCCGGATGCCTGCCGCACGAGCGCGCCTGGCTCAGCGGGCTGATCGCCGACGATTGCCACGACGGCCTGATCACGCCGCCCGCGCGCGGCTGGAAGGACGCCTTCCGGGTGGTCAAGCCCGATGCGGTCGAGTATTCGTGGTGGTCGCAGCGCGGCAGCGCGCGCGCCAACAACGTGGGGTGGCGCATCGACTACCAGATCGCCACCCCCGGCATCGCCGCCACCGCCCGCGCCGCCGAGATCTTCCCCGAGCCGAAGTTCTCCGACCACGCGCCGGTGCTGGTCGACTACGGCGCGTAGTCGCTCGGCGCGATCACCCACCCGCAACGTCGTCGCGCCGGCAGGCGCCGTCACAGGAACCCCGATGTCCGGAAGCGCCGCCTCTCCCAAGAAAACCACTCGCGACGTCCTGCGCGCGCTGCGCCGGCCGAAGGTGCTGGCGATGCTGCTGCTGGGCTTCTCCTCCGGCCTGCCGCTGTACCTGGTCGGCAACACCATGGGCTACTGGATGCGCGAGAACGGCAGCGAACTGTCGGCGATCGGCTTCCTGTCGTGGGTGGGCCTGGCCTACACGCTGAAGTTCCTGTGGGCGCCGGTGATCGACAAGACCAGCGTGCCGCTGCTGGGCCGGCTTGGCCACCGCCGCGGCTGGATGGTGCTGTCGCAGGTCGTGGTGGCGCTGGGCCTGGCCGGGATGGCGATGGTGCAGCCCCAAGGTGGCCAGTTCCACCTGGCCGGCTTCGCCATCGAGCACCTGCTGGTGTTCGGCGCGCTGGCGCTGGCCGCGGCGTTCGCCTCGGCCACCCAGGACATCGTGATCGATGCCTGGCGCATCGAGATCGCCGACGACGCCGAAGAGCTGGGCCTGCTCACCTCCGGCACCCAGTTCGGCTACCGCACCGCGCTGCTGGTGACAGACGCGCTGATCCTGATCCTGGCCACCTACGCCGGCTGGGCGCTGTCGTATTGGGCGATGGCGGCGCTGATGGGCGTGGGCCTGTGCGCGGCGTTGTTCCTGGCGCGCGAGCCGTCCGCATCGCAGCGCCCGGAAGTGGCCGCGCACGCGCCGATGTGGACCGTCTCCGGGCTGTGGGACGCCATTGCCGGGCCGTTCATCGCGTTCTTCAAGACCCACGGCCAGTGGGCGCTGCTGATGCTGGCGGCAATCAGCCTGTACCGGTTGCCGGATTTCGTCATGGGCCCGATGAACAACCCGTTCTATGCGGACATCGGCATCAGCAAGGCATTCGTGGGCGAGGTGCGCGCGTCGATCGGGCTGGCCACCTCGCTGCTGGGCATCGCCGCCGCCGGCATCAGCGCGGTGCGCTTCGGCTTCGTGCCGACGCTGCTGGCCGGCGCCATCCTGGGCCCAGGCTCGAACGCGGCGTTCACCTGGGTGGCCTATGCCGGCGGCGACCATGCGGTGTTCGTGGCGGCGATGGCGATCGACGGTTTTTCCACCGGCTTCGCCGGCACCGCGCTGGTGGCCTACATGTCCAGCCTCACCAGCATCGGCTACACCGCCACCCAGTACGCGCTGCTCAGCTCCTTCTACGCGCTGCTGGGCAAACTGCTGAAAGGCTTCTCCGGGGTTGCGGTGGAGCAGCTCGCGGTGGGCCGCACGCTGCTGGACGGCTACGCGCTGTTCTTCCTCGGCACCGCGCTGGCCGGGTTGCCGGCGCTGCTGCTGTGCCTGTGGCTGTCGCGGCGGATGCGCATCGCCGGCCCCGCCGCTCAGGCAGGGTAGAGCGCGCCCAGCACGCGTGGCCCCGCCGCGCCAGTGACGGCGGGCAGGTTGCCGGGCCGGCCGGCCAGATGCTCGCGCGCCAGCCAGGCGAAGGCCATGGCCTCGACGAAATCGGGGTCCAACCCGTGACCGGCGCTGGATTCGATCACCGCTTCCGGCATCGCTTCGGCCAGCGCGGCCATCAGCATCGGGTTGTGCACGCCGCCGCCGCAGGCGATGACGCGGCGCGTGCCCGGCTGGATGGCATGCAGCGCCGCCGCCACGCTGTGCGCAGTCAGCGCCAGCAGCGTGGCCTGCACGTCGGCAGGCGCTTCGGTGCCGGTCAAGGCGGCCTCCACCCAATCGAGGTGGAAGCGGTCGCGGCCGGTCGACTTGGGCGGCGGCGCGGCGAACCAGGGTTCGGCCAGCAGGCGCGCCAACAGTGGGCCATCGATGCGCCCCTGCGCGGCAAACCTGCCGCCGATGTCGCAGGGCGTGCCGACATGGCGCTGGCACCAGGCATCCATCAATCCATTGGCGGGGCCGGTATCGAAACCTCGCACTGTGCCCCGGGCCGGCAGCAGGGTGAGGTTGGCGATGCCGCCGAGGTTCAGCACCGCGCGGTCCTCCCCCGCGTCATGCAGGGTGGCGGCGTGGAAGGCCGGCACCAGCGGCGCCCCATGGCCGCCTGCGGCCACGTCGCGGCGGCGGAAGTCCGCCACCACCGGGATGCCGCAGCGCTCGGCGATCACGTGCGCATCGCCCAGCTGCAGGGTGAACGGCGCGTCGCCGTCGGGATGGTGGCGCAAGGTCTGCCCGTGCGAGCCGATCGCGGCGACATCGCGCGCCGTGAGTCCGGCCTCGAAGAGCGTCGCCAGCGCCGCTGCGGCAAAAGCCTGGCCGATGCGTACGTCCAGCTCGCCCACCTCGTCCAGGGTCAGCATCGCCGCCTGCTGGCCCAGGGCCAGCAGGCGTTCGCGCAATGCGGGTTGCCAGGCGTGGGTGCGAGCGTGCAGCAGGATGGGCGCTGCGTGCGCGTCGCCCTCGTCGAAGCGCACCAGCGCGGCATCGATGCCGTCGGCGCTGGTGCCCGACATCAGGCCGAGGAAAGTCCGGCCGCTGGGGAGTTCGTTCATGCGATGCAGTATCGCATCGCCACGCGCGGGCTCAGCCCTTCTTGCGTGCCGGCGTGGGCTTGGCGGCGCTGGCGACGCGGCTGCCGTCATCGAGCTGGAACACCACGTCCTCGACCTCGCGGATCTTCTCCAGCGCACGGTGGGTCTCGCTCCTGAAAGCGGCCAGTGCGCTGCCGGACAGGGGCGCCGGCGGCGGCAGGGTCATCTTAAGCGGGTTCATGTGCACGCCGTTGACCCGGAATTCGTAATGCAGGTGCGGGCCGGTGGACATGCCCGTGCTGCCGACGTAGCCGATCACCGTGCCCTGGGCCACGCGCTGGCCGGGGCGCAGCTTGGCGAAGCGCGACATGTGCCCGTATAGCGTGGTCTTGCCGCCGCCATGGTTGAGGATCACGGTGTTGCCGTAGCCGCCCTTGCGGCCGACGAACTCCACGCGCGCGTCGCCCGCGGCCTGGATCGGGGTGCCGGTCCCGGCGGCGTAGTCAACGCCCTTGTGCAGGCGGAAGCGGCCCAGCACCGGATGCCTGCGGCCGCCGAAGCCGGAGCTCAGACGCGCATACGGGATCGGCATGCGGATGAAGGGGCGGCGCAGCGAGCGGCCGTCCGGGGTGAAGTATTCCGGCTTGCCGTCGCGCATATAGCGGAACGCGCTCTTGAGCTTGCCGTCGACGGTGAACGTGGCAGCCAGCACCGGGCCGGTATTGACCAGTTGGCCGTTCTTCCAGGTCTGGTCGACCACCACGCTGAAGCGGTCGTCCTCGCCCAGATCCGAGTCGAAGTCGATGTCGTACTTGAACATCTCGTCGGTGAGCTGGTTGAGCTGTGCGCTCCCCAGGCCCAGCTTGCGCGCCGAGGCGAACAGCGATTTGCCCACTTCACCGGTCAATACCACCGTGCGGGTGGTGATCTCCACGGGCACCGCGCGCTCGCGCAGGGTGTCGCCGGCGAACTCCAGCTCGATGGGCGTATCGCCGATGCCCGGGCCCGCCTCCAGCCGCATGGCCCGCACGCTGCCGTCCGCCGGCAGGTTGAAGCTGAGCTCGGTGCCGGGCCGCAGCTTGCGCAGGGTCGGTTTGATCTTCGGGTGCTGCATCACCCGCGCCAGCTGGTCGTAGGGAATGCCCAGCTCCTCGAACACACCGCTCAGGGTCTGGCCCGGCTTGAGGGTGACCGACTGCCACTGGTCGTCGGTGCTCTTGGCGGCGCGCTTGTCCAGCTTGGGCAGCGACAGCGCCAGCGTCATCCGCTGCATCTGCATGTCGCCGGGATGCTCCAGCACGCTGGAGAAGCCGGGCACGATCGCCGCCAGCAGCACGCCCATGGTGGTGACGACGCTGGCATGCGCCCAATGGCGGCGCGTCCAGCGGCCGCCGTAGGGAAGACCAGGGGTGGAGACGGATCGGTCCGCGTTGACGCGGGCACGTTCGAGATTCTCGCGACGCACGGCGTCGTGATTCGAATCCGTCATATGATCGTCCCCTGCCTGTGTAGAAAGCGTCAACGCGCTACCATAGGCATGCTAGGAACCTGCGTCAACCCGTTGAATCTTCGAATGTTTTTCCAGCTCACGGTTTAACGCGCGGTTAACGTGGTCCGCCACAAACATGAATGCGGCGACAGGCTCGCCGCTGGAGAGAAGTGCCCGTGTCCCCACAGTCCCCTGCCGACCTGCAGCCCATCCTGGACCTGATTGCCCGCGGCAGCGATGAAATCCTCAAGCGCGAGGAGCTGGCGGCGCGGCTGGCCGCCTCGACGAACAGCGGCCGGCCGCTGCGGATCAAGGCCGGCTTCGATCCCACAGCGCCGGATCTGCACATCGGCCACACCGTCCTGCTCAACAAGATGCGCCAGTTCCAGGAGCTGGGCCATCAGGTCATCTTCCTGATCGGCGACTTCACCGGGATGATCGGCGACCCCACCGGCAAGAACGTCACCCGCAAGCCGCTGACCCGCGAGGATGTGCTGGCCAATGCCCAGACCTACGCGGACCAGGTGTTCAAGGTGCTGGATCGCGAGCGCACCGAAGTGCGCTTCAACAGCGAGTGGTTCGGCGCGATGGGCGCCGCCGACATGATCCGCCTGGCGGCCCAGCACACGGTGGCGCGCATGCTCGAGCGCGACGACTTCGCCAAGCGCTACGCCGCGCAGCAGCCGATCGCCATCCACGAATTCCTGTATCCGCTGGTGCAGGGCTACGACTCGGTGGCGCTCAAGGCCGACGTCGAGCTTGGCGGCACCGACCAGAAGTTCAACCTGCTGATGGGTCGCGGCTTGCAGGAGCACCACGGCCAGCCGCCGCAGATCGTGCTCACCATGCCGCTGCTCGAAGGTCTGGATGGCGTCAACAAGATGTCGAAGTCGCTGGGCAACTACATCGGCATCGCCGAGCCGGCCATCGACATCGTCACCAAGACCATGAAGATCGGCGACGCGCTGATGTGGAAGTGGATCGATCTGCTCAGCTTCGAGATCGGCATCGACGAGGCCGCGCGGCTGCGCGCCGAGGTCGAGGCCGGGCTCAATCCGCGCGACGTCAAGCTGCGCCTGGCGCGCGAGTTGGCGGCGCGCTTCCACGACGCGACCCAGGCCGAGCAGGCGATCGCCGGCTGGCACGCGGCGGTGCGTGGCGAAGGTGACCTCTCCGCGCTGCCGCTGCAGGAGGTGGCGGTGCCGGCCGAAGGGCTGCGCATCGCCGCGCTGCTGGTCGCGGCCGGCTTGATGCCCAGCAACTCGGAAGCCAGTCGCAAGCTCAAGGAGCGCGCGGTGCGCATCGACGGCGAGGTGTTCGAGGACGCGGCGCGCTTGTTCGCGCCCGGCTTCGAGGGCGTGCTGGCGGTGGGCAAGCGCAACTTTGCCCGCGTGCGGCTATTGCAGGCCGGCTGATCGCGGCGATTTGCCTGAATGCGCACGCGATAGCCGCATTCAGCCGAGGAAATCAAGACTTCCCAATCCCTTGAAAGGGGGTCAAGATGCGCGCCCTTGCCGCTGCGGGTGATTGCGGAGGCGGGGCAGGGAAGCGAG
>NZ_JAXOFT010000019.1:0-40539 GCF_036409385.1 Thermomonas sp. LB-4
GTCAAGCCGCCGAAGGTTCTACTTTTGAAATGTCTGCTTGACGGGGAAGCTTACGCCTGGAGCGCGCTCCAAGCCTTTGACCAATTTGTCCAGTTCGGCCGGCGTGATGCCGGGGCGCTCCTTGCGGAGCTCCGTGGCTTTGGCTTCGCGCCACGCCAGCAGCACGCACTCCAGCCGGCGCAGCACGATCATCGGCAGGATGACGCTCTGGTATTCGTACGCCTTGAACTTGCCGCGTAGGCGTTCGGCCGATTTCCAGATGTCATCGGCGAGGTTGTTGAGCTTGGTCTTGTTGATGGCGTCGGTCATGGGGTCCGGTTATAGCTGCAATGCATTGATTGTGGTGCGGATGGTTGCCACAACATCCGCCAGGTCAGGTGCGGAAAGGCGATTTCGGCGCAGGAATGCGGCCCATTGCACCTGCTTCTGGGTGTCTTTGGAAAAAGTCACGGTAAGGCCGAAGGGCACGCCATCCGGCAACGCAGTGGCGCGGCGCTGGAACGTGGCACGGATCGCGTCGACCAAGGTTGCATGGTCCATCGCGCCTTCCCGCACCAGCGCGTGCAGGTCGAAGTAGTCCTTCATCCGGCTGTTGGCGATCCCCAAGGTGGCGATGGCCTCTAACTTCTCGGCAAACACGGTCTCTCGCGGGTAGGTCCGCAGCCGCGGCGGCGGCATTTCGTCCAGCAGTACCGGATAGTCGGCCTGCTGCGGCCCAGGCGTGACAGCGTCGCCGAAGCCAACATCCCACTGCACATGGCAGCGCGCGCTTCCCAGCGTGGCGCGCAGTGTGATTTGCAGGCCATCGTATTCGGCTTGCTCGCGGATGGCCGCCACGTCGATCGAATCGGCATCGAACGTCAACCCGTCGTCGCCGGTGATGGCGCACAACTCCCGCATGATGCCGGCCAGCCGTTCCGGCTCGGGGGTGCCGAAGCCGAGGAAATCTGCATCGCGGGTAGGCCGGTGCGGCTGGTTGAACCACAGCGCGAACAGCATGGCGCCCTTGAGCAGGAACTGGTCCCGGTACGGCGAGATCGACAGGCGATACAGCAGCCGTTCGACAGCGAAGCGGTCCAGCACGAGCTGGAAGTCCTCGCCACGGGCGCGGGCACGATCCAGCAGGCGTTGCCGAATCGAGGCGATACGACTCGCCGCAGGTACCGGCTTGCTCACGCCAGCGCCTCCAGATAAGGGCGCATCAGCTTTGTCACGCGGCAGATCTGCGCGTAGTTCCACAGGTCATCCACGCTCGCCGCGCGCGCGCGCAGAGCCTCCCGCAGGGCTTCGATTGCGACATCCAGCCCGACCAGGTTGCGGAACTTGAAGCAATCCGCAACGGTCTTGGCGGGATTGGTCACGCGCACGCGCTGCTTGCCGAGCTTGCGGGTCTCCACCCCCGCGGTCAGCGCCGCGCCCGAAAACCGGACAACCCGCAGCGGAGGCCAGTTGGATTGCGGCATCCGCGACTTGTTGTTGATGGCAATCCAGACTTCGAACGGCGCCTGGGTGCTCAGCCCATGCAGGCGCAGCGCGGTGAGCAGGCAGAATGTCGCCTCGGGCAGGCGCCGCGCGACCAGCAGGACGCTGTCCTCGGTGTTGCCAACCTGTCCGGGCAGCGCGTACACGCCACGCGCCGGACGGGCCAGCTCCCCGGCGGCCACCAGCCTGGAGAGTTGCGCGCGCGCCACACCTGCCGCCACCAGCTCCCGCGAACGCGCGGTTCCCTGGCGACGGATCAGTGCCTTTGCGATGGCGCTTGGCGTGGACATACCGGCATTGTTCCATAACGTAGGTAGATTTTGAACATTTACCGACAAAAAGGAACGACTATCGCCGGACCGCTTGCAGGGCGTCGAGGATCACTTTGTAGGCGTCATCATCCAGCCCGCCTGAGCGCACCTCGATCTTGAACTCCTAGTGGTCTGGCCGGAACCCTACCCGTAAATACCCTCGTTGTAGGTAGATATGGTGCCTGCCAGGATCTCTTCCGAGCTACGAAGGTAATGCCGGGTGGTCGCAGGGTGTGCGACTGCACGCGCAACGTCCGCCGTTGTTCAACCTCAGTTGCCGGCAGTTCGCGCTGATCTGCGTGCATTCAGCCCCAGGGCATTGATGGCAGACCGCGCCTTGCCCTCCGCTGTTCGTGGTCCCGTAGAGCAGCCGCCATGGTTCCGACATCTCGCCTTACCCGGCATCGGCCTCCGCATGCACGGAAGCCCCGCCCGTGTCTTGGCGCCACAGGTGACTGGTCCGCATCCGGTTGTGATCTGTAACGTCATAGCCGAACCCCATGATGCGCGCACACGCGCGCGTCCCCGTGTAATCACCGTCCAGCCGGTGATCCGCCTCTTTAGGCAACCGGCAACCGGCAACCGAGCGGCGAGTTGCTTGACTGCGCTATGAGCGGCTGTACCACTCAAGGAGCTTCTGGCCCTCCCGTTCCGTGAAGCCTTGGCTGGAGTCAGTGAGCACAAGGTTTGGGCATGCCTCTTCGAAAAAAAGCGCGATGTCATCCAATGCGATCCAACTGCAAGCATCGTGATCGAGATTCTGGGTCTCGAGGTAGGACTGGATCTCTTTCTGCCTGCCGCCCAGCTCATAGCCGTCGTCCAACGAGGGTGTGACACCGGAAATCCGTTGCCGAAGTTCTGGGGAAAAGAACTGCCGCAATTCGTCGAGCGTATGGTCTTCTCGCCAGGTGGAGCTGACCACAATCTCCGCCTCCGGCATCCGTGAAAGGAAGCTCTCGAGCAACGGCAGCCTGGAGAACAAACCGACGCCATCGGGATGCAGCACCCCGTCGAAGTCGAGAAAAATGATCTTGCGCATCGGACCCCCGCTGAACTTCGCGGCTTCCGGGAAGCCACTCTTTCACGATACAGGCCCCAAGGCGTCCTTACCGGGTCGCGGAATCTCCCTGCCAGCCTTGCGCTTGAAGCACCACGGGCAAGCCTTCACCATCGAAGGCGACCCAGGCCACAAGAGGACCGGCCCGCAACCCTCGCAGATGGCTTCCGCAGCTCCACCCCAACCCGGAGGCACCTGCCGGGCATCCATCGCCCGCGAAGCCGCGATCGCGCGGAGATAGGCGGTCAGCGTGACATCCGTTTCACCACTACATGTGGACAAGTCGTCATCAACCAGTCCGTGCACCAGATCGGCTGGCAGATCATCCGCAGCCGCCAACAACAGCAGCTTGGTACGCACCTGGGTAACCGGTGACATCGAAGCTGCGTCGATCAGATCTTCGGCCGGGGACGCTGGGGACAGCGGGGGCACCGCGTGCTGCAAGGGTTCCAGCGTCCCCAGAGATTGACCGCCAATGGGGACGGCGGGGATGAAACCGTGCGCCCGCAGAAGATTGGCCACGCTCACGCATCACTCCACAGAACCGGCGTTACAACATAGACACGCGCGCTCCTACCATCCGGCAGACGCGGCTTGCAGGTATGACGCCCGTCACCCGTGCGATGCAGCGCGCCAGCATCAGCCAAGGCTGCGGCTACTGCGGCAGGATCAAAGCCGGCGCACACCTCGCGCCTGAAGGCCTCTGTCTCGATGAAGTACGTTGGCCCGTTGTCGCCAGACTTGCGGAATCCCGCCCGATTGATCGTGCGTGTCGCGGTGCGCTCAGCGTACCAGTCAGTGAACCTGGCCTCGCCGTGAGAAGAGAGAAACGCGCGGACCTGCGCCAGCATCGCCGCGGGTTCCGAAGCGCCAGCCGTTCCGCGAGCGCCAAGCCAAGCATGGAAGCACACGGTCGCCGCAAGTTGCGCTTCACCCGTCGCCCAACCCGTCAGGCGATACGTGGATGCCAACTCGCCGGCAGCCGCCACCAACGCGAACCGTTGCGCCACGCGTCGAACTTGTCCTGCGGCATCCGAACCCGCCAAATTTTCGGCAATGACCTCCTGCATGTCACGCAGAATCCCGCGCGCTTTCGCCGGATCTGCAGTCAGTGCCCGCAGGAAAGCCGGCAACGCATGACCGTAATGGCAGGCCGCCGCGGCTTTGAGCGAATCCGAAAAAACACCAGGCGCCACTCCATCGGGCAGGCCCTCGAACAGGCCGAATCCGGCCCCAGCATCTGCTGGCAGGTCGATCACCCTGACTTCTTGGCCCGCGCGCACCTTGCCACCAGATTCCGTCACCAGATCGGACAGCGCCACCTCGCCCGATGACAGCAACAGGACGCGCCAGGTGGCAACCGCACGGGGAGAACCATCTCGTGCGCCGCGCGCTCGGCCCTGCCCGTTCGCCAGCATGTAGGCCACCTGCCCTGCATATTTCGGCTCCAACTCACCAATCTCGTCGAGCACAAGCAGGAGATCCGAGTGCATTGCAGCAGCCCCCTCCAAGGCAACGGCGGTATGCCGCCACGTCCGCAGGTATTCCGGTGGACCGAACAGCGATGCCGCCACCGCCAATGCCGTTGTCTTCCCCGTTGAGCTGCCACCTCGCAAATGGATGCCGCCCCCCTCGCGGCCAAGCAGGCCCAAACAAGGGCCGGCAAAGCCTGCGCAGATGGCAAGTACCAGGCGGGAGTTGCCGGCGCAGGGGGCGGCAACGCGTTCGATCCATCCAGACAACGTGCCGGATTGCCCAAGCGCCACTCCTTCCAGGGTTGCCGCTTGAAACAACACCGGTTCGGCATCGGTGTCACCGAACGTCTCGCGCGGCAATACGAATACATCACCTTGCCAACCGGTGCGTTTTACGCAGCGCGCCGTCACCTTTGGTCGCTCTCGTTGTATGTAGTCGACCAGGCGGGCGCGATCCTTGCCTGAAGCTGTGATTGTCAATCCTTCTGACAACAAGGATGCCCGCAGTTCTTCGCCGCTTCCCGCCAACATCCGCATTGGCATCGTCCAGCGATGCTCCTGCCCGTCGCGATCGGGGAACACCAGCAGTCGCCCCCATTCGCCGCCTTGTGCATCACGGGTCATGGCCGCCACTCTCAAAGGAGAACAGATCCAGACCGGCGAAGCCTGTCCGGTGATAGCGCCCTCCCGATCACGCGTCACGTCATGCCAGTAGACCCCTGGCGCCCGATCACCCTCGCGACGCTCCAGCAACTCGAACCGTGCGTGCGGTGGGTTGGCGTCCCCAGCGCCCCCAGCCGTGGGAGACGTGCGGGGGCACTCCCATGTCAAGTCTGGCGCCCTGTCCCCATTGTCCCCCTTGTCCCCGCTCCGCCGCAGTGGGGCAAGCGGTTTCGTCCTGTCCAACAGCGCCAAGTCTCGCTCTGCACGTTCTTCGTGTTGGCGAATGGATGCGGGCAATGACCCGATGGACGCGTTCATGCCAGAACCTCCCGCGCCCGCCCGATCCGCTCGATGGCCAGCGCCAGACGTTCGATGTCCGACGGCGGCAGGTTCAGTCCGTCCAAGTGCGCACGCGCAGCGCCGGCGACGATGCACGCCTCGCGATCCAGCACCCGCAGCGCTGCCGCCCAAGCATTGCGCTTGAACTCCTCACGGGTCGCACGACGGCCTTCCGGTGACGGATCTTTGACCCGCTCGGGGAAAAGGTCGGCGGCTGCCAACTCCAGCGCGGCCAGGATCGCGCCCACGTCGCCACAGGCGAAGCAGTGCAGAAGGATGCGGCCATCCTCGGCCTCGGCAATGCTCAGAGTTCCCCGCGCGTCTCGGTGGCCGTTCGGGCAATCCGCGCGCCAGCCAGTGCCGCTGCGCTTCACCCGTTCCAGCCGGGACAACAGCAAGTCGGCGCCCATACGCGCGCCCGGATTCACGACTCACATCCATTGATGAACGCGGCAAGGTCGACACGGTGATATCGCACAAGACGCTGTCCGATCTTGCGAAACCGGGGGCCCTTGTGCAGCGCACGCCAGTTCCGCAAGGTCCGCACGGCGACGTGCATTGCCTCAGCGGCTTCAATTTCGGTCAGGAGGTCACCGGGCTGGATGGGTTCAGCGGGGTGCGCGGTCAGTTTGCTGCGGGTCATTGAACATTCCTCGGTGTCGCCCTAGGGCTTGCCGGGAAGCATCAGCCTGTAGCGGCAGGCGAGTAGACAGGTTCACCCACCATTTAATCGACAGGTGAATCTGTCTATTCCCCGTCGAATTCCCTCAGCCAGGCCCTGCCGTCCTGCATCAACGGCAACAAGTCTTCTGGCGGCGAAGCACCCCCGGCCTCCAGCGTGGCGCGCAGCAGTCGGCAGTAGGCCGCTCCGCCTCGCGTCCCGTTGGCCTTACGGTCCGTGGTCATTGTGATGCGACCCTTCAACACATCCCGCAGGACACGCGCAACCGATGCTGCCAGATACCTCGACGCAAGATCATGGGGGTGATCAGGCAGGCGACATGCTTCTAGGTAGGCTTGGGCCGCGGCATCGGCCCACAGCTTCAAGTCGCGCTTAACCTTGCCCAGAGCGCCGACTTTCTTACAAAACAAGCGCATGGCAACAAGATCTTCGTTAATCCTGTTCACCTCCGAGAGAGCACTGCGTAACGATTCGACCGTGCTAGCCAACGCCGTTCGTGTGCTTCCTATTCCGGGTCCCCGTGAGCGAGTGTCTTCAACACTATCCGCATATGGAAAATCAGATCGATAGAGCTCGATCGCCTTCTTGAGCTCCATTTCCGCGCAGATCAAATCATCATCAGGCACGTGGTGCGCCACGCTACGAATGACATCCCTGAGGACGTCAATCAAATCCTGATTCCGTCTGCGGACGAGCTTTGCCCGTTCGCCATCATGCTTCCCCATCGCATTTTCTCCGTCCTGAACTGCGACGCGTAGCGGCGCGCGAGCAAAGCGACTTCGCCCCAGGGGGTTTCGGTCAGCTTGCTTTTCGGATGGGTACCACGTTGCTACCGGCACGTAACCCGTCCAGGTAGTCGGCCCATGCCTGCATCATCCGACGGCGCTCCTCCAGGAACTGGGCCCGACCGGCGTATACGCCTCGAACTCCTGGCATCTTGTGCGCCAATGCGGCTTCGATGGCATCGGGGTTCCAGTAGCTCATTTCGTTTAGGCGCGTACTTGCCATGTGGCGGAATCCGTGAGGCGTCATTTCATCGCCGGTGTAGCCCAGCCTACGCAGGGCGCTGCGCACGGCGTTGTTCGACATGGGGCGGTTGCGGTCCCTTGCACCCGGAAACACATAGCGCCCCCGCCCGGTCAACGCCTTCAGCTCCTCCAGAATTGCCACCGCCTGCGTCGAGAGCAGGACGATGTGGTCTGGGGTTCGCGCGCTTTCCTTCTGCGCCTTCTTCAATTTCTGCACGGCGGCAGGCACCTTCCACTCTGCCGCTTCGAGGTCAATGTGCTCCCACTCAGCCTGGCGCAATTCACCCGGTCGCTGGAACACCAACGGCGACAGGAGGAGTGCCGCCCGCGTGACCGGCCAGCCTTGATAGCCGTCAATGGCGCGAAGCAGCGCCGCTATGTCATCGGGCTTGGTCAACGCCGCGAAGTTCTTACCCTGGGACTTCGGCAAGGCGTCGCGCAGGTCTGCAACAGGGTCGTGCTTCACCCGTCCCGTTGCGATCGCATAACGGAACACGGCACCCATGTGCTCGCGGACCCGATGGGCCGAATTTACTGCGCCTCGCTTCACCATCCGTTGCAGCACATCCAGGAGTGCGGGTGCGTCGTACTCCAACTCCGCCATAGGCCGCTTGCCGATGATGGGGAACACGTTGTTCTCCAGCCATGCTGTGGCGCGTTTGGTGGTCTCCTCCACCCATTCCGTGGATTTCACCTCAAGCCACTCTAGCGCGACGGCCTCGAATGAATTGGCTGCGCGATCGAGTCCTGCACGCTTGTGAGCAACGCGCTGCGCCCCCGGATCAATGCCATCCGCCCGCAGCGCGCGAGCCTCTTCGCGCTTCTCACGCGCACGCTTGAGGGAGACCTCAGGGTAGGTGCCCAGTGACAAGGTGTTCTGCTTGCCCGTAACGGGGCGACGGTAGTCCAAGCGCCATGCCTTGGATCCGCTGGGTTCAACGAGGAGGAACAACCCCCCGCCATCCCGCAGCTTGTACGCCCCAGCCTTGGGCTTCGCGTTGGCGACCTGAGACGGAGACAGCGGCAGTATTCGTTTCGGCATCACTCACCCCGTTTTGGCGGTAGGTCACTGCCTTACCAGCCCAACTACCGTCACCTGTACCGTCAAAATTGGGTGATCTTGACGGTATGGAGGTGACACTACGTGGCGAGCCTACAACAAAAAACCCCGCCAGAGCGGGGTTTCAGGTACTTCCGTGGAGTTACGGGAAGTCGATTTGGAGGCCGAGGTCGGAATTGAACCGGCGTACGCGGATTTGCAGTCCGCTGCATAACCACTCTGCCACCCGGCCGGATGACGTTTCGCACTTCGATTCTTCCACATCGCGCGACCTCTGGCGACATCGGACAACCTGCGTGCGCACCGGGACATGTCCCGGAAAAAACGAAGCCCCGCGAACGGGGCTTCTTGAATCTGGAGCGGGAAACGAGACTCGAACTCGCGACCCCGACCTTGGCAAGGTCGTGCTCTACCAACTGAGCTATTCCCGCGTTGAGCCCGCCATTCTACGGGCTTTTTTCAGTGCGTCAACACCCTCTCACAAACTTTTTTCGTCATCCGCGCGCAGCGCCGGCCAGGCCGCGCGCACGTACTCGAAACCCGACCACAGGGTCAGGATGGCGGCCGCCGCCAGCAGCCATTCGCCGATCACGAAGACGGGGATGCCCAGCAGCGGCTCGCGGTAGAGCAGGAAGCCCAGCGCGATCATCTGCACCGTGGTCTTGATCTTGCCGACCAACGCCACCGCCACCTTGGCGCGCTGACCCAGTTCCGCCATCCACTCGCGCAGCGCCGACACCGCGATCTCGCGGCCGATGATGACGCTCGCCCACAGCGCCATCCAGATCGTGTGGTGGTGCTGCACGGTGATGACCAGCGCGGTGGACACCATCAGCTTGTCGGCCACCGGGTCGAGGAAGGCGCCGAACTTGGAGAACTGGCGGTAGCGACGGGCGATCCAGCCGTCCAGCCAGTCGGTTGCCGCCGCCGCCACGAACACCGCGGTCGCCGCCACGTTGGACCAGCGGTACTCGAGGTAGTACATCACCACCAGCACCGGGATCAAGGCGATGCGCGCCAGCGTCAGCCAGGTCGGAATGGTCAGGGTCATGCGCGCATTCTACTTGCCGTCCCCGCCGCTGGCGGCATCGGTGGCGAGCCCATGCAGGCTGTCCCACAGGCGCTGCGCGAGCGCGCGGTTGATGCCTTCGACCTTGGCCAGCGCATCCACCGGCGCGGCCTTCAACCCCTGCAGGCCACCGAAGTGCTTGAGCAACGCCGCGCGCCGGCGCGGGCCGATGCCGGCGATGTCCTCCAGGCGGCTGGAGCTGCGCGCCTTCTGGCGCTTGCCGCGATGACCGGTGATGGCGAAGCGATGGGCCTCGTCGCGCACCTGCTGCACCAGCTGCAGCGCGGGCGACGCCGCGCCGGGCTGCACCTCGCGCCCGTCCGGCAACAGCAGCGTCTCGGCGCCGGGCTTGCGTTCAGGGCCTTTCGCCACGCCCACCAGAGCGATGCCGGTAATCCCGGCATCGGTGAGCACGTCGCGCGCCTGCGCCACCTGCCCCGCGCCGCCGTCGATCAGCAGCACGTCGGGCAGCACCGCATCGGGCTCGCCTTCGGCGGCGGGACGGAAGCGTCGCTGCAATGCCTGGTGCATGGCAGCGTAGTCGTCGCCGGGCTCGATGCCGGCAATGTTGTAGCGGCGATACTGCTTGCGCACCGGCCCCTGCGCGTCGAACACCACGCACGAGGCCACGGTCGCCTCGCCCATGGTGTGGCTGATGTCGAAGCACTCGATCCGCGCCGGCAGCGCCGGCAGGCCCAGCAGTGCCTGCAACGCCTGCGCGCGCGCCTGCTGCGCGCTGCTGCTGGCCAGCTCGGTGGCAAGCGTCAACTGCGCGTTGCGGCGCACCAGCTCCAGATGCGCCGCGCGCTCGCCGCGCACGCTGGTGCGCAGCTCGACCCGGCGCCCGGCATGCTCGGTGAGCGCCTGTTCGATCAGCTCGCGCTCCGGGATGTCGCCGTCCAGCACGATTTCCGCGGGCGGCGGCTGCTCGGCGTAGTACTGCGACACGAACGCGGCCAGCACCTCGGCGGCGCTGTCCTCGCCGTTGGTCTTCGGGAAGAAGGCGCGGGTGCCGAGGTTGCGCCCGTCGCGGAACGCCAGCAGCAGCACGCAGGCCGAGGCGCCCTGCATGGCGACGCCCAGCACGTCGAGGTCGGCGCTGCGGCCGTCGACGTACTGGCGCGCCTGCAGCTTGCGGATCGTGGCGATCAGGTCGCGCAGGCGTGCGGCCTGCTCGAACTCCAGCGCGTCGCTGGCGGCCTGCATCGCTGCTGCCAGCTCATCGCCAAGCTCCTGGCTGCGCCCCTCCAGGAACAGGGTGGCGCGGCGCACCGATTCGGCATAGTCGCCCGCATCCACCAGCCCCACGCAGGGCGCGCTGCAGCGGCCGATCTGGTACTGCAGGCAGGGCCGGCTGCGGTTGCGGAACACGCTGTCCTCGCAGCTGCGCAGGCGGAACAACTTGTGCATCAGGTTGAGCGTCTCGCGCACCGATGCGGCGCTTGGATAGGGGCCGAAATAGCGGCCCGGGATCGCGCGCGGACCGCGATGGAAGGCCAGCCGCGGCCACTGCTCCTTGGTGAGCAGGACGAAGGGATAGCTCTTGTCGTCGCGCAGCATCACGTTGTAACGCGGCTGCAGCGACTTGATCAGCTGGTTTTCCAGCAGCAGCGCGTCGGCCTCGCTGCGGGTGACGGTGGTTTCGATGCGCGCCACCTGCGCCAGCATCGCCATGATGCGGGTGGGTTTCGGGGTGGCGTTGAAATAGCTGCCCACGCGGTTGCGCAGGGCGCGCGCCTTGCCGACGTACAGCAGGCCGCCGGCGGCGTCGAACATCCGGTACACCCCCGGCGCCAGCGGCTGCGCCGCCGCGAAGGCGCGGCCGTCGAATTCCGGTGCTGGCGGCTTGCGCTTGCCCATCCGCTCAGAACCGGCCCTGGCGCACCCGCTCCACGATGCCCTGCGCGGCCGCATCGACCAGCTTGAACGCGTGTTCGAAGTCGCGTGCGTTGCCGTAGTACGGATCGGGCACGTCCTTCTTGCCGACCCCGCTCCATTCCAGCAGCAGCTCCACCTGCGCATGCGAGGTGCGCGGCTTGCGCATACGCGCGTCGTGCAGGATGGTGCGGTCGGCGCACAGGATGGTGTCGAACTCGTCGAAGTCCTCCAGCGCCAGCCGGCGCGCGCGCAGCGCGGAAATGTCCACGCCGTGCTTCGCCGCGCAGGCGATGGCGCGCTCGTCCGGCGGGTGGCCGATGTGGGAACTGCCGGTGGCCGCGGAGTCCACCCGCGCGCGCGCCGACAGGCCCGCCTCCTCCAGCCGCAGGCGCAGCACGCCCTCGGCGGTGGGCGAGCGGCAGATGTTGCCGAGGCACACCATGAGGATGCCGGTGGCTCTAGCCATGATCGATTCCTGACCTCTGTTGCTTGAAGATGCGGTTCGCGCGCGCCAGATCCTCCGGCGTGTCCACGCCCGGCGGGAAAGGCGACGGCGCCAGCGCCACGGCGATGCGCCAGCCGGCTTCCAGCGCGCGCAGCTGTTCCAGCGCTTCGACCTGTTCCAGCCGGCCCGGCGGCAGCGCCGCGAACGCGCGCAGTGCGGCCACGCGATAGCCGTAGATGCCGATGTGGCGCAGCCACTGCCCTGCCGGCATCGCGCTGCGGTCGCGGGCGAAGGCATCGCGCGGCCACGGCACCGGCGCGCGGCTGAAATACAGGGCGTCGCCGCTGGCGCCGCGCACCACCTTGACCGCGTTCGGGTCGAGCAGGGTTTCCACCGCGTCGATGGGAGTTGCCAGAGTAGCGATGCCGGCGCCGCTGTCCGCAACCGCGCGCGCCACGCAGGCGATCCCATCGGCCGGCGCGAATGGTTCGTCGCCCTGCAGGTTGACCACGATGGCGTCGTCGGCCCAGCCGGCGCTGTCCGCGCATTCGGCCAACCGGTCGGTGCCGGAGGCGTGCGCGGGCGAGGTCATCGCGATCCGCACGCCGCTGTCCTGCAAGGCCTCGGCAATGCGGGCATCGTCGGTGGCCACCCAGACCTCGCGCGCGCCCGCGGCCAGCGCCCGGCGCGCGACGTGGAGCACCATGGGATCGCCGCCAATCGGCTGCAGCGGTTTGCCCGGCAGGCGCGAGGCGGCGTAGCGCGCGGGGATGGCGACGATGAAATCGGGAGTCTGCATGGTCGCGATTATCGCCGGTCGGCGACTGCCGGGGGTGAGCGTGGCCGCCCGGCGCGGGCCCGGGCCGCTGCCGTCAGCGCCCGAAGGCAGGCGTCGGCGACATTCACGGCGGGAAGCCAGCCGGCCGCCATACGCCCACGTCCGCCGATGAGAGCCCCTTCCGGGAAATCCATCGCGGACAGTGGGCGCAGGCCGGCGTGACGCAGCGTGCGGCCGTGATGCAGGCCGGACCGGCTGCGCGCTTGCACCGAAGCCGAAGCGGCAGCAGCGGTTCAGGCATCGCGCGCGGGGAGCCGCTCCAGAAGCGCCTGCCAGAATCCCGCCGGCAGCTGGGCGGTCACCGGCACCGCGTGCCAGCCAGGCCGCGCAAATGCCGCGCACTTCACCGCGTCCTTCTCGGTCATCAGCACCGGCAGCGCGCTGCCGAAATCGAAATCCGCAGGCACATAGGCGTGATGATCGGGGAAGGCATGCGGCACAACGCCGATGCCGGCATCACGCAGCATCGAAAAAAAGCGTTCCGGTTCGCCGATGCCGGCCACCGCATGCACGCGCTGGCCGGCGAACGCCGCCAGCGCCAGGCTGCGACCGCCTGCGAGCGGGCGCAGGCTGCCGATGCCGAGGCGCATCGGCCATTCGTCGGTGGCGGCGTGCGCGGGCTGGTGACTGCAGGTCCGCGTGTGCGCCTTCGGCTCCGAGTCCGATGCCCACGCCTGGGCTCCCGGTTCGGCGCCAAAATTGAGCACGCGCAGCGTGCAGTCCGCTGCGCGCTCCAACGGCTCGCGCAACGGGCCGGCCGGCAGCAGCAGGCCGTTGCCGTATCGGCGGCGCGCGTCCTGCACTTCGATCTCGACCTCGCGCGCCAGCCGGTAGTGCTGCAGGCCGTCGTCGCAGACCACGATGTCGCAGCCGGCCGCGGCCAGCGCGCGGGCAGCAGCCACGCGGTCACGGTCCACCCGCACCGGCACCCCGCTGGCGCGGGCGATCAGCAGCGGCTCATCGCCGCACAGCGACGGATCCATGCCTGCCTCCGCCCAGCGGGGCGTCGACGCATCCTCGCGCCCGTAGCCGCGGCTGGCCACGCCCGGCGTCCACCCCGCCGCACGCAGGCGTTCCACGAGGGCGAGCACCAGCGGCGTCTTGCCGCTGCCACCGGCGACCAGATTGCCCACCACCACCACCGGCACGCCGGCATCCCGGGGCCGCAGCAGCCCGCGGCGATAGGCCAGCCGGCGCAGCGCCACCGCACCGGCGTACAGCGGCGCGAGCGCGCGCGCCCACAGCGGCGGGGTGCTACCGTCGAACCACCACGCGGGCGTCTGCGGCAACCGCGAACGGCTCAAGCCCCGCTCTCCCGGAACTGCGCGGCGTGCAGCTGGGCGTACACCCCGCCCTGCGCCAGCAATCCGGCATGGGTGCCCTGCTCCACCAGCCGGCCTTCGTCCAGCACCAGGATCTGGTCGGCATGCTCCACCGTGGACAGGCGATGGGCGATGACCAGCGTGGTGCGATCCGGGATGAGCTGCGCCAGCGCTTCCTGGACCAGCCGCTCGGACGCATTGTCGAGCGCGGCGGTGGCCTCGTCGAGGATGAGGATCGGCGCATCCTTCAGCATCGCGCGGGCGATCGCCAGGCGCTGGCGCTGGCCGCCGGACAGCTTGCCGCCCTTGACGCCGATCTGCGCCTGCATGCCGCCGGGCAGGCGTTCGACGAATTCCATCGCGTTGGCATCGCGCAGCGCCCGCATTACGCCCGCCTCCGGCGCGCCGCCCAACTCGCCATAGGCGACGTTGGCGGCGACGGTGCCGTCGAACAACATCACCTGCTGGCCCACCATCGCCAGCTGCCGGCGCAGGTCGGCCAGCGGATAGTCCGCCAGCGGATGGCCGTCCAGCAGGATCTGCCCGCCGTCCGGCTCGTAGAAGCGCGGAATGAGTTTGACCAGCGTGGATTTGCCGCTGCCGGAACGGCCCACGATGGCGGTCACCGTGCCCGGGCGCGCGGTGAAACTGATCCGGTCCAACGCCGGCCGCGGCTGGTCCGGATAAGCCAGACGGACATCGCGGAACTCGATCAGTCCGCGCGCGCGCGCCAGCGGGCGCGTGCCAGCATCGATCTCGTCGCTGGCATCCAGCACCGAGAACAGGCGTTCGGCGGAAGCCACGCCGCGCTGGAGCATGCCCTGCACGTTGGTGAGCTGCTTGAGCGCGGGGATGATGGCCAGCATCGCGATCATCAGCTGCACGAAGCCGCCTGCGGTCAGCCGCCCCTCCAGCGCCTCGCGGCCGGCGAAGAACAGCAGCACGGCCAGGCCCACCGCGCCGGTGAGCTGCACCACGGCGGATGAAATGCTGCGGGTGGCCTCGACCTTCAGGCTCAGGCGCAGGTTGTGGTTGGCCAGTTCGGTATAGCGCTGCAGCTCGGCGGTGCGGGCACCGTAGACTTTCACTTCCTGCTGGTTGGACAGGGCCTGGTCGGCGGCCAGCATCATCTGCGCCGAGGTCTCCTGCACGCGGTGGCCGAAGCGGCGATAGCGCCGTCCCACCTTGTCCATCATCCACGCGATCAGCGGGCCCAGCAGCAAGACCGCCAGCGTCACCCGCCAGCTGGCGTACAGCATGACCGCCAGCATCGCCACCACCTGCAGCGACTGCTGCAGCATGACCTTGGCGGAATCCACCACCGCCTGCGCGACCTGGTCGCTGTCGGAGCCCAGCCGCACCAGCATCGACGGCACCGGCTCGGCGTCGAAGCGCAGGCCCGGCAGCCGCAGGTATTTGTCCAGCGCGTTGACCCGCATGTCGCGGGCGATGCCGCGCGCCGCCCGGGCCATGTACAGGTCGGTGGCGTAACCCGCCACGCCGCGCACGACGAAGATGCCGATGATGGCCAGCGGCAGCAGCAGGCCGTAGTCCTGGTTGCGGGCGACGAAGGTCTCGTCGACCATGGGTTTGGTCAGCAGCCCGAACGCACCGGCGGCGGCGCCCTCCAGCGCCAGCCCGAGCAGCGCCACCAGCAGCACCCCGCGGTAGGGCGTGGCCAGGCCGCGAAGCCGACGGTAGATCGCCCACGGAGACGCGGCTTCACTCATGCGCCCTTGTCCTTGCGCGCCCCGGCCGCGGCCGGGGTGGTGGCATTGGCCACCTTGCGGAAGCCCAGCTGGGCCAGCGCCTCGTAGGCGGTCACCACCGCCTGCCAGGGCGTGCGCGCATCGGCGCGGATCAGCACCACGCGCTGGCGGTCGTCGCCGGCGACGTCACGCAGCGCCTGCTTCAGCGAGTCCACGTCGGTGCGCAGCACCTCGCGGTCGCCGACGAAATAGCGCCCGTCGGCATTGATCAGGATGCCCAGCGGCTGCGCCTGCGCTTCGACGGGCTGGCCGTCGGCACGCGGCAGCTCGAGCTTGAGCACCGAACGCGCGTCGAAGGTGGTGGTGACGACGAAGAAGATCAGCAGGCACAGCACCACGTCGATCAGCGGCACCAGGTTGATCTCGGGGATGTCGTCGTCGCGTCGGTCGGCGATCCGCATCGGCCTCAGTCCTGGCGGCCGCGGCCGGCCCCGCTCGCTTCGTCCAGCACGTCCTGCAGGCGCATGGCCTCGTGCTCCATGTCGACGATGTAGCCGGCGATGCGGCCGCGGAAATAGCGGTGGAAGGCCAGCGCCGGGATCGCCACCACCATGCCGGTGGCGGTGCAGATCAGCGCCTTGCCGATGCCGCCGGCCAGCTGGCCGGCATCGCCCAGGCCATGGTCGAGGATGCCGAGGAACATTTCGATCATCCCGACCACGGTGCCGAACAGGCCCAGCAGCGGGCCGGCGGCGGCGATGGTGCCAAGCGCATTGAGGAAGCGTTCCATCCGGTGGACCAGGTGGCGGCCGACGTCCTCCACCCGCTCGCGGATCACCTCGCGGCCGCGGTGGCGCACGTCCAGCTCGGCCGCCAGCAGCGCACCCAGCGGCGCCGTGGCGCGCAGCGACTCGATATGCGCCGGCTCCAGCGGCTTGCCGCGCGCCACCCAGGCGCGCACCTCATCGCCGAGGCCAGGCGGCAGCACGCGCTCGCGGCGCAGGCTCCAGAACCGTTCGACGATGATGGCCAGCGCCGCCACGGTCAGCAGCAGCAGCGGGATCATCGGCCAGCCTCCGGCCTTGACGAGTTCCAGCACGCATCATCCTTCCGGCCGTCATGGCCGCGAAAACTCCGGCGCGTAGCATAGCCCAGCCGTTTCCCCGCGCCTGCGCACCGCGTCCCACAGCCGCGGCTGGAACGCACGCTGCTCGCGCAGCCGCAGGCCATCCCGGCCCAGCCAGACCCGGATCGCTCCGGAGCGGGCGCTGTCCAGCACCTCGGCCCCGGCATCGCACCAGCGTCGCACCACCGGCGGGCGCGGATGGCGGAAGCGGTTGTCGGCACCCGACGACACCAGCGCCAGTTTCGCCCCGGTCGCCGCCACGAAGCCGGGATCGGAAGAGCCGTCGCTGCCGTGGTGCGGTACCAGCACCACGTCGCTGCGCAGTTCCGCGCCGGCTTCGGCCAGCAGCTTCCGCTCGACGTAGTGACCAATGTCGCCGGCCAGCAATGCGCTGCCATGGGCGCTCTCGATGCGCAGCACGCAAGCCGCCTCGTTGCCCAGATAAGGGAAATCTCTACCCGGATGCAGGACGCGGAAGCGCACACCATCCCATTCCCAGGCCAGCCCGGCCCGGCAGTCGCGATTGCCGGCCACCGGGCTGCCGCGTGGCGCCAGCACCAGCGGCATCGGGAACGCCGCTGCCACCGCCCCAAGGCCGCCGGCGTGGTCGTTGTCGCCATGACTGACCACGGCCAGATCCAGCCGCCTGACGCCCAGCGCGTGCAGCGCCGGAATCACCGCGCGCTCGCCGGCATCGAAACCCTCCGGGATCGCCGGCCCCATGTCGTACAGCAGGCTGTGGTGGGCGGTGCGCACCAGCATCGACAATCCCTGCCCCACGTCGATCACCGTCAGCTCCACCTCGCCCGGCGCCGGCAGCTCCCGCGGCGGATACAGCAGAGGCAACCACAGCAGCAACGCCAGCCCGCGCCCCGGCAGGCCGCGTGGCAGCAGCAGCCAGAATGCGGACAGCAGCGCCAGCGGCAGCGCATGCCAGCGCGGCGCCGGCAGCCAGGCCATCGCCAACGGGCTGTCGGCGATACGCGCCAGCAGCGGCCACAGCAGGTCGAAGCACCATGCTGCCCCCTGCCAGCACCACTGCCCGAAACCGGCATGCAAGGTGTCGGCAAGCACGCCCAGCAGCGCCAGCGGCACCACCACCAGGCTCCACCACGGCACCGCGGCCAGGTTGGCGACGGGGCCGGCGAAAGAGGCCTGCCCGAACAGCAGCACGGTGAGCGGCAGCAACCCGAGGCTGGCCACCGCCTGCGCGGCGATGAAGCCTCCTGCGACCGCACGCGGCCCTTTGCCGCCGGCCTCCGGCAGGCACCACAGCAACCAGGCGACGCCGGCGAAGCTGAGCCAGAAACCGGCCCCCAGCACCGCCAGCGGGTCGAGCAGGAGCAGCACGCTGCAGCCCAGCGCCAGCGTATCGACCAGCCGCAGGCGGCGCCGCAGCCAGCGCGCGGCCACCAGCGCCGCGATCATCACCGCGGTGCGCAGGGTCGGCACTGCCATGCCGGTCAGCAGCGCGTAGCCGAACGCACCCAGCAGCGCGCCGGCGCCAGCCGCGAACGGACGCGGCAACCAGCGCCCCAGCGGCGGCCACAGCCACCACAGGGCCGCCGCGCACAGCGCGCAGAACCCGGCCACCAGCCCGACGTGGAAGCCGGAAATCGCGATCAGGTGAGTCAGCCCGGCGGCGCGCAGCCGCGCCCAGTCGGCATCGTCCAGCGCGCGGGTATCGCCCAGGGCCAGCGCGCGCACATAGCGCGAAGAAGCGCCGGGAACCGCCGCGGCGATACGTGCGCTCATCGCTTCGCGCCATGCGTCGATCCCGGATGGTGCCGCCAACCGCACGGCCAGCGCGGGCTCCAGCACGAAGCCGGTGGCGGCCAGCCGCGCCGCCAGCGCGAACTTTTCCGCGTCCCCGCCGCCCGGATTGCGCAGGCCGCGCGGGGCGCGCAGGCGCAGCGGGAATTGCCAGCGGCTGCCCGCCTGCAGGCGCGCGCGTGGCTGCGGCTCCTCGTCATACCACGCCAGCTGGAGGGTGCGGCCGCGCAGCGCGGCGGGCTGCGTCGCCACGTCATCGACGATGAAGCGGAAGCGGGTTCGGCGCGGCTCGTGTACCGGCAGTTCGACGATGCGTCCCTCAACCGTGAGCACCGCGCCCTGCAGGGCCCGCGGCAACTGCGCATCCAGCGCGGCGCCGGCCTGCCAGCCGGCCAACGCCAGCCCGGCCAGGAGCATGCCCAGCGGGCGCGAAGGCGCGGCGCGCAGCAGCGGAATCATGGCGACCAGCAGCAACCCCGACAGCCAGCGTGGCGGCAGCACCGGCAATAACAGGCAAGCGGTAACGCCGGCCAACAGCGCGGCTGCACAGGCGGGACCGAACAGCGGGAACACCGGCGCGGCAGTGCCGCGGAATGACGCCACCGCCAGATGCATTCGCGGGAATCGAAGGATGGCCGCCATGCCCACAGGGTGGCGACCGGGGCCCGCCCTGCCAGTCGGCGCAGGCCGCGCCTCAGGGTCGGGTTTCAGCCCGTTCCACGGCTGTCAGAACACGGCCTGCAGCGCAGCAGGCGGGGGACTGCGACCGGACCCCGCAACGCCCCGGGCGACTTGTCGCGCCGCAACGCCTCGCCCCGCGGATTCGACCTGCACCGCGCCGAGCACCAATCGGCAACCTGCATCAAGCGCCGGCAACCCGCCGGGCAGCTCGAAAAGCGGCGCGGTCAAACGTCCGCCTTGGCCAGCGCGTGCAGCCGCCCCTCGCGCAGTTCCATCACCCGATCCAGCCGGCGCGCGAGGCGGCGGTCGTGGGTCACCAGCACCAGGCTGGTGGCCTGCGCGCGGTTGAGCGCCAGCATCTGCTCGAACACGACGGCCGCGGTCTTCTCGTCGAGGTTGCCGGTGGGCTCGTCGCCGAGCACGCAGGCGGGGTTGTTGACCAGCGCGCGTGCGACGGCGGCGCGCTGGCGTTCGCCGCCGGACAATTCGCCCGGCTTGTGGGCCAGCCGATGCCCCAGCCCCACCGACTCCAGCAGCACCTGCGCGCGCCGCTGCGCTTCCGCGGTGGACCCGCCGGCCAGCAGCACCGGCATCATCACGTTCTCCAGCGCGGTGAACTCCGGCAGCAGGTGGTGGAACTGGTAGACGAAGCCCAGCGCGCGGTTGCGCAGGCGGCCGCGGGCGGCGTCGGACAGCGCGCTCATCTTCTGGCCGGCGACATACACCTCGCCCGCGCTGGGCACGTCCAGCCCGCCCAGCAGGTGCAGCAGGGTGCTCTTGCCGGCGCCGGACGCGCCGAGGATGGCCACGGTTTCGCCCGCCTGCACGGCGAAGTCCAGCCCGTCGAAGACCGGCGTGTGCAGCTTGCCTTCGGCGTAGGTCTTGCCAAGGCGCTCGGCGCGGATGACGTCCTGCATCGGCTCATTCATAGCGCAGCGCCTCCGCCGGGGCCGTGCGCGAGGCGCGCCAGGCGGGATACAGGGTGGCCAGGAACGCCATCAGCAGCGCCGCGCAGACAATCGCGACGACGTCGCCCGGCTGCATGTCGGTGGGCAGGCCGGTGATGTAGTACACGTCTTCCGGCAGCAGCTGCACGCCAAAAACCTGTTCGATGCTCTGCAGGATGCGGTTGAGGTTGAAGGTCAACGCGACCCCGCCGATCACGCCCGCCAAGGTACCGATGAGGCCGATCAGGCCGCCCTGCACCATGAAGGTGCGCATGACCTGCCCCGGGGTCAGGCCCAGCGTGCGCAGGATGGCGATGTCGGCCTGCTTGTCGGTCACCAGCATCACCTGCGAGGACACCAGGTTGAAGGCGCCCATCGCCACGATCAGCGACAGCAGGATGGCCATCACCGTCTTCTCCATCTTCAGCGCGCGGAACAGGTTGGCGTTGTCCTGGGTCCAGTCGCTGACCCGGTACGGGCCCTTGAGCGTGAGCGCCAGGTCGCGGGCCACCTCGAACGCCCGGTCCATGTCGTGCAGCTTCAGGCGTACCCCGGTGACCCCATCGCCCATCCGCAGCACCCGCTGCAGGTCGGACAGGTTGACCACCGCCAGGCCCTTGTCGAATTCGTTGTAGCCGGCCTCGAAGATGCCGCTGACCTTGAACCGCTTCATGGTCTGCACGCCGCCGACGGGTGTGCTGCGGAACTCGGCCAAAGTGACGATGACGTCGTCGCCCACGCCCACCCCGAGCCAGATCGCCAGTTCCTTGCCCAGCACGATGTTGAAGCTGCCGGGCGCCAGGTCGGCGATCCTGCCCTGCACCATCTTGTCGGGCAGTTCCGACACCTTGCCTTCCTGCGCCGGATCCACCGCGCGCAGCATCGCCGGCTGGTTGTTGGCGCCGGAGATGAGCGCTTCCTTCTCGATGTAGGGCGCGGCGCCGGCCACGCGGGCATCGGCCATCGCCACCTGCACCGCATGCCGCCAGTCCTGCAGCGGCTCCCCATAACCGCTGACGGTGGCGTGCGCGGCCATGCCCAGCATGCGGTCGCGGATTTCCTTCTGGAACCCGCTCATCACCGCCAGCGTGGTGATCAGCGCGGTGACGCCCAGCGCGATGCCAAGGATCGAGGCCAGCGAGATGAACGAGATGAAGCCGTTGCGGCGCTTGGCGCGCAGGTAGCGCAGGCCGATGGCGACGGGGATGGGTTTGAACATCGAAGGCCCTTTGCAGTGACCGCCTATCCTGCCATCGATGCGCCGCCACCGGCAGCCTCGCGTTTGTGCATCGCCAGCTTCAGTTCACGCCGGGCGGCGGCCGGCAGGGTATCCGGCCAGAACACCAGGCGCTGGACCCGTCCGTCGGGATCGCGCCAGCGCAGGAAGGCGAGCGGTCCGCGCCAGCGCACGTGCAGCGACGCCATGGGCACTTCGTCGCAGCGGGCTACGCCGGCACCGGCCGGAACCACCAGCGCACGCGGCGGCTGCCGCGCATGCCGGCGCAGCTCGCGGACGCCCCGGATGCCAGCCAGCAGCGCCAACGGCAGGGCCACGACGGCGGGCAGGTCGGAGGCGAGCAGCGAGAGCGGCGCCAGCAGCGCCAGTGCGAGCAGCGCGGCGGTCAGCCAGCGCGAGGGCGCCGGGTCAAGCCGGCAGGGCGCGGATGCGTTCGATGAGCGCCGCGATTTCGACATCGCCGGGCACCTCATGGCCAAGGAACCAGCGCCAGAGTCTGTCGTCTTCGGTGTCCAGCAGCCGCAGGAAAACGGCGCGCTCGCCGGTCGGACTTTGGCGCCAGGCGCGATCCAGCCAGCGTTCCAGCAGCTGGTCGAGTTCGCGCATGCCGCGCCGGCAGCGCCAGCGCAGCTTCTTCAGTTCGGTGTCGTCGTCAAGATTGTCCATGCGGCGAACGCCCTTCCGCAGTTGCGGATGGGCGAGCTTCCATCAGGCCTTGCGCGCCAGCATCAGCTTCTTGATCTCGGCGATCGCCTTGGCGGGATTCAGGCCCTTCGGGCAGGTCCGCGCGCAGTTCATGATGGTGTGGCAGCGGTAGAGCTTGAACGGATCCTCGAGGTCATCCAGGCGGGCGCCGGTGTCCTCGTCGCGGCTGTCCACGATCCAGCGGTAGGCCTGCAGCAGGATCGCCGGGCCGAGGTAGCGGTCGCCGTTCCACCAGTAGCTGGGGCAGGCCGTGCTGCAGCAGGCGCACAGGATGCACTCGTACAGGCCGTCCAGCTTGGCGCGGTCTTCCTTGCTCTGCAGGCGCTCGCGATCCGTCGGCGCCGGCGTCTGCGTGCGCAGCCACGGGCGGATGCTGGCGTGCTGGGCGTAGAAGTGGGTCAGGTCCGGCACCAGGTCCTTGACCACCGGCATGTGCGGCAGCGGGTAGATTGCCACCTCGCCGCCCTTCACGCTGTCGGTCGCGCAGATGCAGGCCAGCGTGTTGGTGCCGTCGATGTTCATGGCGCACGAACCGCAGATGCCCTCGCGGCACGAACGCCGGAAGGTCAGGGTCGGGTCGATCTCGTTCTTGATCTTGATCAGCGCGTCCAGCACCATCGGCCCGCACGCCGCCATGTCCACCTCGTAGGTGTCGGTGCGCGGGTTCAGGCCGTCATCGGGATTCCAGCGGTAGATCTTGAAGGTGCGCGGCTGCTTGGCGCCCTGCGCCGGGAAGTGCTTGCCCTTCTGGATCCGGGAGTTCTTCGGGAGGTTGAATTCGGCCATTTGCTGGATTCCTGCTTCGTAGGCGCGCCCAAGGCGCGACGCTCGGTTTGCTTGCGGTGGCGGCCGCGGCCGCCCCTACAGGGTCAGTAGACGCGCTTCTTCGGCGGCACCACTTCGACGTCGCTGCTGAGCGTGTACATGTGCACCGGCCTGTAGTCGATGCGGGTGTTGCCCGCGTCGTCGGCCCAGCAGATGGTGTGCTTGTGCCAGTTGTCGTCGTCGCGCTCCGGGAAGTCCTCGCGGGCGTGGGCGCCGCGCGATTCCTTGCGGTTCTCGGCGGAGACGATGGTCACCAGCGCCTGGCCCAGCAGGTTCTGCAGCTCCAGCGTTTCCACCAGGTCCGAGTTCCAGACCAGCGAGCGGTCGGCCACCTTGACGTCGGCGAAGCTGGCATGGATGTCGCTGATTGCCTTGACGCCCTCGGCCAGGGTCTCGCCGGTGCGGAACACCGCGGCATCGCGCTGCATCGCGCGCTGCATGTTGTTGCGGATCACCGCCGTCGGGGTGTCGCCGTGGGCGTTGCGCAGCTTGTCGAGGTTGGCCAGCGACCGGTCGCAGGCGTCACCGGCCAGCTCCTTGTGCGGCGCGCCCGGCTTGATGGTCTCCGCGCAGCGGTTCGCCACCGCGCGGCCGAACACCACCAGGTCGAGCAGCGAGTTCGAGCCCAGGCGGTTGGCGCCGTGCACCGACACGCAGGCGGCCTCGCCGATCGCGTACAGGCCCGGCACCACGGCATCGGGGTTGCCGCCGGCGAGCTGCACCACTTCGCCGTGGTAGTTGGTCGGGATGCCGCCCATGTTGTAGTGCACGGTCGGGATCACCGGGATCGGCTGCTTCTCCACGTCCACGCCGGCGAAGATGCGCGCGCTCTCGGCGATGCCCGGCAGCTTCTCGTGGATGTCGGCCGGGTTGAGGTGGGTCAGGTCGAGGAAGATGTGGTCCTTGTGCTCGCCCACGCCGCGGCCTTCGCGGATCTCGATGGTCATCGAGCGCGACACCACGTCGCGCGAGGCCAGGTCCTTGGCGTTCGGCGCGTAGCGTTCCATGAAGCGCTCGCCGTTGCTGTTGCGCAGGATGCCGCCTTCGCCGCGCACGCCCTCGGTGATCAGGCAGCCGGCGCCGTAGATGCCGGTGGGATGGAACTGCACGAACTCCATGTCCTGCAGGCCCAGCCCGGCGCGCAGGGCCATGCCGCCGCCGTCGCCGGTGCAGGTGTGCGCCGAGGTCGCGGAGAAATACGCGCGGCCGTAGCCGCCGGTGGCCAGCACCACGCCCTGGGCGCGGAACAGGTGCAGCGTGCCCTCGGCCATGTCCAGCGCCAGCACGCCGCGGCACACGCCCTCTTCGTCCATGATCAGGTCGAGCGCGAAGTATTCGATGAAGAAGCGCGCGTCGTGCGCCAGCGCCTGCTGGTACAGGGTGTGCAGGATCGCGTGGCCGGTGCGGTCGGCGGCGGCGCAGGTGCGCTGCGCGGTGCCCTTGCCGTAGTGCGTGGTCATGCCACCGAACGGACGCTGGTAGATCTTGCCATCCTCGGTGCGGCTGAACGGCACGCCCTGGTGCTCCAGCTCGATGATCGCCGGGATCGCCTCGCGGCACATGTATTCGATCGCGTCCTGGTCGCCCAGCCAGTCCGACCCCTTGATGGTGTCGTAGAAGTGGAAGCGCCAGTCGTCCTCGCCCATGTTGCCCAGCGCGGCCGAAATGCCGCCCTGCGCCGCCACGGTGTGGCTGCGGGTCGGGAAGACCTTGCTGATGCAGGCAGTCTGCAGGCCCTTCTGGGCCAGGCCGAAGGTGGCGCGCAGGCCGGCGCCGCCGGCCCCGACCACGATCATGTCGAACTTGTGTTCCTGGATCTTGTAGGCGGACATCGCGGATCAGCTCCCGAGCGCGATGCGCAGCACCGCGAGCACGCTGGCAATGGCCGCCAGCGCGCAGATGAAAAGGATGGCGAGGTGGGCGACGGCGCCGGCCAGCGGCGCATGGATGTAATCCTCGACGATCACCTGCAGGCCGAGCTTGGCGTGCCAGAAAATGCCGATCAGGAAGGCGATCAGCGCGGTGGCGTTGACCGGATCGGCCACCAGCCCGTGCACGAATGCGTATTCGGCGGTGCGCATGCTCAGCAGCATGCCCAGCAGCCACAGCCCGGACAGTCCGGTGGCCACGGCGGTGATGCGCTGCCAGATGAAATGGTGGGTGCCATCCTTCGCCGAGCCCAAGCCGTACGCGCGCTTCAGCGGCGTGCGCAGATCCTTCGCGTTTCCGTTCATGCCTGCCCCCAGCGCGTCAGCACCATGCCCCAGGCCAGCACGGTCAACACCACGCTGCCGATGATCGAGATCCAGCTGCTGCGGATGAAGTCCGGGATCGAGAAACCCAGCCCCCCGTCCTGCAGCAGGTGGCGGATGCCGTTGATGAGGTGGTAGGCCAGCGCCCAGCTGAAACCGAACATCAGCAGCTTGCCCAGCGGCGAAGCGAGGCAGAGGGCGAATGCATTCCAGCGCGCGGGTCCGCCGGCCAGCGCCAGCAGCCCATAGACCAGGGCCAGCGCGCCGACGGAGAGGATCACGCCGGTGGCGCGGTGCAGGATCGACGTCACCATCTGTACCTGCCAGCGGTAGACCTGCAGGTGCGGTGACAGCGGACGTTCGCGGACGCGAGGTTCTGGAGCAGCCATGGGGGTGCTTTCTCCGGGCTGGGCGGCTTGCGCCGCGTGGCGGTGGATCAGAAGTCGATGCAGCGGCCGTTCTTTTCCCAGTCCCCGTAACGGGTGGGATCCAGACCACCGCGTCCGCCATGCTCTTCGGCGACGGGCTGAACGTCCGGAACCGGCGGCGGCGGGAGCGTTCCGGGCGCGGCCTGGGCAGGCGCGGACTCGGGTGCGGGGCTGGTTTGGCCTATGATCGACGTATTCACAACCCGCTCAGTTTACGCCCCGCAACCGATGCACGACAAGCCACGACCCGCGCCAGATCACGAATTCCGGCTGCCCGGCCATCGCCTGCTGTCCATATGCGGACGCGATGCAATCGCATTCGCGCAGGCGCAGTGCATGAACGACGTGGCCGCGCTGCCCGATGGCCACTGGCAGTGGAACGGCTGGCTGACCGCGAAGGGGCGCGTGACCGCGCTGTTTGCGCTGCTGCGGCTGGACGCGGAAACCCTGTGGCTGCTGCTGCCCGATGCAGACCCGGCCGAGCTGGCCGCGCAACTGCAGCGCTATGTGTTCCGCAGCAAGGTCACGCTGAGTCCGAAGGACGTTTCAGTAGCAGGCCGGTTCTCGGCGCCGTCGCACGCGGCGGGGAACCGCTTCGCCCCACTCGGGGAAGGCTGGATCGAGCTGGACATGGGCGGCGAAGACGCGCCGCGAAGCCTGCGCATCGGCCCTATCGCCGCCCCCGACGACACCGGCGCCTGTGCCCACTGGGATGCGTTCGACCTCGCCCATGGGCTGCCCCGCCTGCCGGCCTCGCAGGCCGGCCAGTGGACGCCGCAGCAGCTGTCGCTGGAGCGGCTTCGCGCCTTCAGCGTCAGCAAGGGCTGCTACCCGGGCCAGGAAATCGTCGCCCGCACCCATTTCCTCGGCCAGGCCAAGCGCGGTCTTGGCCTGTTCGAAAGCGAGGCGCCCCTGCCCGTGGGCAGCGAGGTGAGCGAAGACGGTCGCGGCATCGGCACCCTCATCGCCAGCGCCGGCAACCTGTCGCTGGCGGTGGTGCCGCTGGAGCATGCGGGTACCGACATTTCCGCGGCCGGCCTGCCGCTGCATCGGCGCCCGCTGCTGGACGGCCTGGCGCGCTGACCCTCCGGCGACTTCCCGGTCGCGGCCGTGGGTCTCCGCCTGCGGCACCGCACGCCGCGCGCGGGCAGTCACCGCGTCGCCAATTCCCCGCCCGAACCGCTATGGTGGCGGCGGCCGCGGCCACCGGCACGCGGCCCTGGCATCCGGGGGGAGAGCCGCATGGCATTGTTGAAATCCGATGTGCTGGTCGTCGGCGGCGGCCTTGCCGGCATCGTGACG
Organism: Thermomonas sp. LB-4; assembly: GCF_036409385.1. NCBI lineage: Bacteria > Pseudomonadati > Pseudomonadota > Gammaproteobacteria > Lysobacterales > Lysobacteraceae > Thermomonas > Thermomonas sp. LB-4. Next base: position 26,635 of record NZ_JAXOFT010000019.1, read on the forward strand.
GCGCTGGAAGCGCTGCGCGCCGGCCAGCGTGTGGTGCTGGTGGACCACGACACCCCGGCGCGCTTCGGGGGGCTGGCGCTATGGGCGTTCGGCGGCATGGCGCTGGTGGGTACGCCTTTGCAGGCGCGCCGCAAGATCATCGACACGCCCGAGATCGCACTGCACGACTGGATGCGCTTCGGCGAACTCGACCCGCAGGACACGCACGCCGTGCAGTGGGCGCGCCACTACGTCGAGCGTTCGCGCCCCGACGTGCACGACTGGCTGCTGGCGCACGGCATCACGTTCATGCCGGCGGTGAACTGGGTGGAGCGCGGCCGCGATGGCGAAGGCAATTCGGTGCCGCGCTACCACGTCGTCTGGGGCACCTCGCGTGAGCTGACCCGGCGGATGATCGCGGCGCTGCATGATGCCGGCGCGGGTGGCAAGCTCACCTTGCTGCATCGTCACCGCGTCACCGCGCTGGAAACCGCCGATGGCCGCATGACCGGCGCGATGGCGGTCGATGAAGCCACCGGCAATGAGGTCCGCATCGACGCGGCCGTCGTGGTGCTGGCGACCGGCGGCATCAACGGGGGCCACGAGGAGGCGCGCCGCAACTGGCCGGCGGATCGACCGATGCCTGCGTCGATGCTCAACGGTGCGCACCCCTACGCCGACGGCCGCATGCACCACGCCGCCGAAGGACTGGGCGCGCAGCTGGTCCGCGCCGGCGAGATGTGGAACTACGCCGCCGGCTTCCCGCATCCGTTCCCGCATTTCGACGGTCACGGGCTGTCGGCGATCCCGTGCAAATCGGCGCTGTGGCTGGATCACGCCGGCCGGCGCATCGGCCCGGAACCGCTGGTGACCGGCTTCGACACGCATTGGCTGTGCCAGCGCGTGGCCGAGCAGGAAAAGCCGTGGACCTGGCACCTGCTGAACTGGCGCATCGCGGCAAAGGAGTTCGCGATCTCCGGCGCGGAGCACAACCCACGCATCCGCGACAGGCAGTTCCTGCGCTTCCTCAAGGAGACGCTGCTGGGCAACCATCGGCTGGTGCGGCAGATGCAGCGCGAGAGCGCGCACTTCCTGGTCGACGACACGCTGGCCGGGCTGGCGGACCGGATGAACGCCCTGACCTGCTCGCACGACGTCGATCCGGCCACGCTGCAGGCCACCGCCGATGCCTTCGACGCGAATTTCGCCGCGGGTGCCAATCCCGAAAACGACCTGCAGATCCGCCGCATCCTGCACGCGCGCCAGTGGGGGCCGGACCGCCTGCGCACCTGCAAGCCCGCGCCGCTGCAGCAGCCCGGCGCCGGGCCGTTCATCGCCATCCACATGCAGCTGATCACCCGCAAGAGCCTGGGCGGGCTGCGCACCGACCTGCGTTCGCGCGTGCTGGACGCCGTCGGTGCGCCGATCCCAGGCCTGTACTGCGTGGGCGAAGCGGCCGGCTTCGGCGGCGGCGGCGCCTGCGGCAGGCGTTCGCTGGAGGGCACCTTCCTGCCCGGCTGCATCCTCACCGCGCGCGCCGCCGCGCGCTCCATCGCCACCGGAGCCTGAGCCATGAACGGCGCGCAAGCCCTGATGAAAACGCTGGCCGACGCCGGCATCGAAGTCTGCTTCTCCAACCCCGGCACCAGCGAGATGCACTTCGTCGCGGCGCTGGATTCCGAACCGCGCATGCGCGCGGTGCTGGCGCTGTTCGAGGGCGTGGCCACCGGCGCGGCCGACGGCTATGCGCGGATGGCCGGCAAGCCGGCCGCCACCCTGCTGCACCTGGGCTGCGGGCTTGGCAATGGCCTCGCCAACCTGCACAACGCGCGCAAGGGCAAGGTGCCGGTGGTGACCATCGTGGGCGACCATGCCACCTACCACGTGCCGTTCGACGCGCAATTGCAGTCCGACATCGAGACGGTGGCGCGCAACGTCTCGCCCGGTTTCGTGCGCACTTCGCAAAGTACGCCGGCACTTTGCACCGATGCCGCAGACGCGATCCGGGCCGCACGCGGCCTGCCGGGCCAGGTGGCCACGCTGATCCTGCCTGCCGACGTCAGCTGGGGCGAAGGCGCCATGCCCTGCCCGCCTCCGCCGCCGCCCGCGCCGCTGCCTGCCGACGACGCCACCGTTGCCGCCATCGCGGGTGCCGTCCAGGGTGGTGGCAAGACCGCCCTGCTGTTGGGGGGGCAGGCGCTGCGCGAACCGGCGCTGCTGGCCGCCGCGCGCATCGCCAGCCAGTGCGGGGTGAAGCTGTTCTGCGAAGTCTTCCCGACCCGGTTGGAACGCGGCGCCGGGTTGCCTGCGGTGGAGCGCATCGCCTATCTGGCGGAACTGGCCACGCTGCAGCTCACCGGCATCGAACACCTGGTGCTGGTGGATGCCAAACCGCCGGTGTCGTTCTTCGCCTATCCCGGCAAGGCCAGCGAGCTGGTTCCGGAAGGTTGCACCGTGCATGTGCTGGCGACGCCGGCGCAGGATGCGACGGCAAGCCTGGAGAAACTCGCCGGCGCGCTGGGCGCCGTGCAGGCCGTGCCCGCGCTGCAGCCGGCCACGCGCCCGTCGCGCCCGCGCGGCCGCCTGACCGCCGCCAAGGTCTGCAAGGCCGTGGGGCACCTGCTGCCGGAGCGGGCCATCGTCGTCGACGAGGCGATCACCTCCGGCCTGTTGCTGGGCGCGATGACCGCAGGCGCGCCTCGCCACGACCTGCTCACCCTCACCGGCGGCGCGATCGGCCAGGGCCTGCCGAACGCGGTGGGCGCAGCCATCGCCTGCCCGGACCGCCCGGTCATCGCGCTGGTCGGCGACGGCAGCGCGATGTACACGTTGCAGGCGCTGTGGACGATGGCGCGCGAGCACCTCGACGTCACCACCATCGTGTTCAACAACGCGTCGTATTCAGTGCTCAACGTCGAGCTGGAGCGGGTGGGTGCCGAGGCCACGCCGGGGAGCAAGGCCAAGGCGCAGCTCGACCTGCATGGTCCGGTGCTGGACTTCTGCCGGCTGGCGCAGGGCATGGGCGTGCACGCCGCGCGCGCGGACACGGCGGAGGCGTTCTGCAAGGCGCTGGCGTACGCGCTGGCGCACCCCGGCCCGCACTTGATCGAGGCGGTGGTGCCGGAGTCGCTGGGCGGCGCCAAGCGCCGCGTGCTGCCGTGGCTGCTGCACTCGCTGCCGAACCTGCCGCTGCCGGTGGCGCGGGCGTTGAAGCGCAAGATCGCGCCCTGACCCGGTCGCACCGTCACGCGCGGCCGCCGGGCCGCGCGCCCGGGATTACAGCGCGGCGGCCGCCGCGACGATGTCCTCGTCCTTCGGGATCACCAGGAAGGCCGCGCCGGCCAGCGGCGTGTAGGTGTCCGCGCCCACTACGCGCTTGATCGGCTTGCCGCCGAAGCCGCCTTCCGTGATCGCGGTGAGCACGCCCTCGCCGATACCGGCGCTGAAGCGGCCTTCGTCGACCACCAGAATGCGGTCGCACTCGCCCGCATGCTTGGCGATGGCCGCGTGGTTCAGCGGCACCAGCCAGCGCAGGTCGACCACGCGCACCTTCCAGCCGTGCTGCTGCTCGATCTGGCGCGCCGCGCGCAGGCTCATCGGCATGCCGTTGCCGAAGCTGAAGATCACGCAGTCGGTGGCATCCGCGTTGTAGACGCGCTCCTCGCCCAGCACCAGCGCCTGGTCGGGCGCCGGGTACTCGGTCAGCCACTGGCCGTCGCCCGCTTCGTACAGGTCCTTGGTCATGTACAGCGCGATGGGCTCGAGGAAGGCGGTGACGCGCCCGTCCACCTTCGCCAGCGCCGCCAGCGTGCGCAGCATCATCGCGGCGTCGTCGCCGCGCGACGGGCAGCCGACCACCAGGCCCGGGATGTCGCGCAGCGCGGTCACCGAGTTGTCGTTGTGGAAGTGTCCGCCGAAACCTCGCTGGTAGCCCAGGCCGGCGATGCGCACCACCATCGGGTTTCGGAACTGGTCGTCGCTGAAGAACTGCAGCGAGCAGGCCTCGCCGCGCAACTGGTCGATGGCGTTGTGCAGGTAGGCCAGGTACTGGATCTCGGGGATCGGCAGCATGCCCATGTTGGCGAAGCCTTGGGCCATGCCCAGGATCATGGTCTCGTCCAGCAGCGTGTTGAACACGCGGCGGTTGCCGAACGCCTTGTGCAGGCCTTTGGTGACCGTGTACACGCCGCCCTTCTGGGCCACGTCCTCGCCGAACAGCAGCGTTTCCGGGTACTTGGCGAACAGGTCGTGCAGGGCCTGGTTGATCTGGATGGCCAGGTGCTTGGGAACCTGCTTCTCGGGCAGCCTGTCCTCGCCGCCGAACGCCTTGACGCGGGCCTCATGCGACGGCGCGCGGGTGGCCTCGGCCTGCACCTTGTCCGGTGTGTACGGCGCCAGCGGACGCATCACGTGTTCCAGCGTCTCGATGCGCGGGCGGCTGTCGGCGTCCTCGGCGGCGGCGAAGCACTTCCTGCGCGTCTCCTCGTACAGCGCGAGGATCTCGTCCTTGGTCATCGCACCGGACTCTAGCGCGATCGCAGCCGAGCGCAGCAGCGGATCGGCCGCCTCCACCGCGCACAGCTCTTCGATGCTGCGCCACTCGATCTCGAAGTCGGTGCCGGCGTGGCCCATGATCCGGTTGGTGCGCAGGTGCAGGAAGGTCGGGCGACGGGTCGTGCGGCAATGCTCGACCGCGCGCCGCACGTCGCCGTAGCCATTGGCAAGGTCGAGGCCGTCGGCGAAGAAATAATCGAGGTCGGGGCGGTTGCGGAAGCTCTCGCCGATCCAGCCGGTCGGCGTCTTCACCGAGATGCCGATGCCGTTGTCCTCGCAGACGTAGAGCACCGGCGCGGGCAGCTTCTGGTAGGCCGTCCAGCTGGCCGCGTTGAACGCGGTCTGCGCGGTGGCGTGGTTGGCGGACGCGTCGCCGAACGAGCAGATCGCGATGGAATCGTCCGGGATCGGCAGGCCCACGCCGAGGCGCTTGCCGGCCTCGATCGCCACCGCGGTGCCCAGTGCCTTCGGCAGGTGCGAGGCGATGGTCGAGGTCTGCGGCAGCACCCACAAGGGCTTGCTGCCCCAGACCTTGTGGCGGCCGCCGCTGGCCGGGTCTTCCGCGCTGGCGGCGAACGACAGCGCCGAATCCATTATCGGATCCATGCCCGGCAGCTTGCGGAAGCGCTCGGCCATGAAGCCGCCGCTGCGGTAGTGCAGGAACGCCGGGTCGGTGTGGCGGGCGGCGCGCGCGACCATCGCGTTGCCTTCGTGGCCACTGGAGCCAATCGTGTAGAAGACCTTGTTCTGCACCCGCAGCACGCGCGCCATCAGGTCCAGGTGGCGCGAGATCAGCTGCGATTCGAACAGCTCGCGGAAGCCGCGGGCGTCCAGCGCGCTGCCGTCCAGGATCGCCTCGTCCGGTGCCGGCTTCGGCTGCACCGCGCCGTTCCAGCCACGCACGAACTCCTGGAAGTTGACGTCGCAGATCTCGGCGCGGTTGAGGCCCTTCATGCGGGCCGGGATGGGGTTGGGAACGGTGGCGAACATGCGGGTCTCCCCTGCCCGTCGCGATGGGCAGGTCGATGGATGGGAAATCAGTTGGACTGGTCGATGCGTGCCTGCGCCTCGGCATCCGGCGCCGGCAACGGGACGAACCCCGGCGTGGCCGCGACGCGGGCCAGCCAGTCGCGCACCGCCGGATAGGCGTCAAGGGCGATGCCGCCGTGCGGGGCGACGCCGGTGTAGGCGAACAGCGCGATGTCGGCGATGCCGTAATCGTCGCCGGTGAACCACGGCGTGGACGCGAGGTGCCGCTGCATGACCGCCAGCGCCGCATGCCCGCACTGCCGCAGCACCGGCAACCCGGCGCGACGCGGCGAGTCCAGCGGCGTCCAGCCGCAGATGAAGCGGGCCACGGCGATGTAGGGCTCGTGGCTGTACTGCTCGAAGAACATCCACGACAGCGCTTGCGCCCGCTGCCACGGATCGGCCGGCAGCAAGCCGCTGCCTTCCGCCAGCCAGCACAGGATGGCGTTCGATTCGACGAGGATGCGCCCGTCGTCGCGTTCGAGCATCGGCACCTTGCCGTTGGGATTCTTGGCCAGGTACTCCGGCGTGCGCGTCTGGCCGCGCGCGCTGTCGGTCTCGATCCAGCGGTAATCGCGGCCTTCCTGCCGCCCCAGCTGGGCCAGCAGCAGGCGCACCTTGTGGCAGTTGCCGGACGGCGAAAACCCGTGGACGCGCATCATGCGAAACGCTCCCGGTTGGCCCGCCATTCGTCGCGGGTCTGGCCCCAGATCTCGATGGGATGCTGATCCAGCGGCGGCGGCAGCGTGCCCGGTCCGCGATTGCGCGACCCCAGCCGCATCGCCACCGCCTGCGACGCCGCGTTGGCTGGCGCGATGGAATGGATCGCGTCGTCCCAGCCCAGTACGTCGAACGCGTAGTCCATCGCGGCAGCGCAGGCCTCGGTCGCATAGCCCTTGCCGCGCGCATCCGGATGGAAGCTGTAGCCGATCTCTGTCCCCGGCCAGTCCGCCGGACACCACGGGCCGGCCTGGCCCATCCAGCGGCCGCTGGCCTTTACGATCACCGAAAACATCGCGAAGCCCTGCACATGCCATGCGCCCGGCATCTGCAGGAAACGCCGCCAAGCCTCGTGCCGCCCCATCGGACCGCCGATATGCAATGCGCTCGGGTGCGCCAGGGTCTCGGCGTAGCGCACGAAGTCGCCGATCTCCGGCACGCGCAGGAGCAGGCGCGGTGTTTCGATCATCGGGAATTGCGCCATGCCGAAATCCTCCGCTCGTCCCTCCCGCGAAGGCGGGCCGCTGTGACAGGGCCGGTTGTCCAGCCGGCGTCCGGGAACCAAGCCGCTCGGTGAAACACACCGCCTCCGCGGGGCGCGGAGGAGGTAACGGAATCAGAACGCGTTGATGCCGGTCAGCTCGCGGCCGATCACCAGCTGGTGCACGGTCTCGGTGCCTTCGTAGGTGATGACGGATTCGAGGTTCAGCGCATGGCGGATCGCCGCGTGCTCGGTGGTGATGCCGGCGCCGCCCAGCAGGTCGCGGCATTCGCGGGCGATATCGATGGCCATCCGGCAGTTGTTCCACTTCGCCAGAGAGACCTGCTGCGGCTGCATGGTGCCGGCGTCCTTCAACCGGCCGAGCTGCAGCGACAGCAACTGGGCCAAGGTGATGCGGCGGGCCATGTCGGCCATCTTGATCTGCGCGCTCTGCGTCGCCGCCACAGGGCGGCCGAACAGAATGCGTTCCTTGGTGTAGTCCACGGCCTCCGACAGGCAGGCAATGGCCGCCCCGATGGGGCCCCAGGTGATCCCGTAGCGCGCCTGCGTGAGGCAGCCCAGCGGCCCCTTCAGGCCCTTCACGTTCGGCAGGCGGCTGCTGTCCGGCACGCGCACGTTGTCGAAGAACAGCGCGCTGGTCACCGAGGCGCGCAGCGACATCTTGTGCTTGATCTCCTGCGCGGTGAAGCCGGGCATGCCCTTCTCCAGCACGAAGCCCTGGATGCCCTCGTCGGTCTGCGCCCAGACGATGGCGATGTCGGCCAGGTTGCCGTTGGTGATCCACATCTTGCTGCCATTGATCACCCAGTCGTCACCGTCGCGGCGGGCGTGGGTTTTCATGTTGGCCGGGTCGGAACCGCCGTGCGGCTCGGTCAGGCCGAAGCAGCCGATCACCTTGCCCGCGGCCATGTCCGGCAGCCAGCGCATGCGCTGCTCTTCGCTGCCGTAGGCGTAGATGGGATACATGCACAGCGAGCTCTGCACGCTGACGAAGCTGCGGATGCCGGAATCGCCGCGCTCCAGCTCCTGGCAGATCAGGCCGTAGCTGACGCCGTTGAGGCCTGCGCAGCCGTACTTCTCCGGCAGCGACGAACCCAGCAGGCCCATTTCGGCGATCTCCGGCACCAGTTCCTTCGGGAAGCGGCCCGCGTCGAAGGCCTCGCCGATGATCGGGCGCACGCGTTCGTCGGTGAAGCGCGCCACGGTGTCCTGCACCGCGCGTTCTTCCTCGCTCAGCAGGGAGCGGACGTCGTAGAGATCGTACGGATGCAGGGCCATGTTTTGACGGTCGAATTGGACGAACCGCCATTGTAATCGCGCATGCCGCGCAATCGGTACGTACGATTCGCCAATCCCGCCCAGGCGTAACGACGGGCTTTCCGCAAAAGCCGTGCGTTTCGCCGGCATCGCCATTTTGCCGGCAGCCAAACGCAGGCGGGGCCGGATCGCTCCGGCCCCGCCATGGCAACTGCATGGTTGAACTACGTGGGATCAGCGCAGCGTCGTGCCTTCAGCCGAGGCCGTCTGGGTCACTACCCGGCCATCGATCACCGGAAGCTGCGTGCCCGGATCCTGGTCCATGCGCACGGTGCGCTGCTGGCCATTCCAGCGGTAGGTCACGTCATATCCCACCGTCCGCTCGGCATCCCCCAGGGCGATCCGCTCGCCGGGCTCGCTGTCGGTGCGCATGCTGCCGGTGGTGCCGTCGGGGTTGCGATAGGTCACGTTCCACGCCACGGTGCGGGCGCTGGTGGAGGTGCTGTTGACGGTGCGGCAGCGGCGATCGGTGCGATTTACCACCTGGCCGCCGACGTGGCGCCGGTCGACCTCGCGGCCCGCGTAGCCACCAGCCACCGCGCCAGCCACGGTGGCCAGCTTGCGGCCATTGCCGCCGCCGACCTGATTGCCGACCAGGCCACCGATGACTGCGCCGGCGACGGTGCCGCCGACGTTGCCGTCACGCTCCGGCAGGCGCTCCTGCACCGTCACGTTCTCGCAGACCTCTCGCGGCGTGCTGGTCGTATTGGATTCCCGGATCGGCTCGCTGCCGATCACGGTGGCGTACATCGGCTCGCGCTGGGTGACCGGCTTCACGGCGGTCACCTCCGCGAAATCGACCTGCGCGCGAGTGCTGGCTGACACCCCGGGCGCGGTAATGGCATCGTTGCTGCGGCTGTTGATGTAACCCGCGGTGGCCACGCCGCCAACCAGCAGCGCGGCCAGCGCAACGGCAAGGGTATTGTTCTTCGGCATGGTTCTTCTCCCGCTGAAGGTTGAGGGGGGTCCCTGTTCCGAGTTCGATTGCACCACGGTCAATCTGAATCGATCCGGAGCGCGCCGGCCCTGCGCCGGGCTGTGTTCAGCTTCGCACACACGATGTGCGCGCGGCGTGCATGTTAGTTTTTTGCCATGGCCAATCCCTTCGTTTCGCCGCTGTTGCGCTGGTTCGGCAGGCTGAGCTTCCCGCGCCTGTTCCTGCTGGCTGGCGCGCTGTTCCTGCTCGACCTGGCGGTTCCGGACTTCATTCCGTTCGCGGACGAGATCCTGCTCGGCCTGGGCACCTTGCTGCTGTCGCGCTGGAAGAAGAAGCCCGACGCGCCGCCGCCCATCGCGGGGCGGGCCAGCCGGCGCTGATGGTCCCATGCGGCTGGTCGACAGCCACAGCCATTTCGACGCGGCCGAGTTCGATGCCGACCGCGCCGATGCGCATGCGCGCGCTCTGGCTGCGGGCGTGGACGTCCAGATCGTGCCCGCCGTGGACGCCGCGGGCTGGCCGAAGCTGAAAGCCGTATGCGCGCAGTTTCCCGGGCTGCACCCGGCCTACGGCCTGCATCCGATGTATCTGGCCAGGCACCGCCCGGAGCATCTGCGGCAGCTGCACGACTGGATCCGGCGCGAACGCCCCGCAGCGGTCGGCGAATGCGGGCTGGACCATTTCGTGGAAGGGCTGGACCCCGCGCGCCAGCAGTACTATTTCGACGGCCAGCTGGCGCTGGCCGCTGAGTTCGACCTGCCGGTGATCGTGCACGCGCGGCGGGCGGTGGACGCGGTGATCGCCGCGATCCGCCGCTTCCCGGGGGTGCGTGGCGTGGTGCACAGCTTCTCGGGCAGCGCGGAACAGGCCGCGCAACTGCACAGGCTGGGCTTCCTGCTCGGCATCGGCGGCCCGGTTACCTACGAACGTGCGAACCGGCTGCGCGGTATCGTCGCCACCATGCCGCTGGAGCAATTGCTGCTGGAAACCGATTCGCCCGATCAGCCCGGCGCGGCGCATCGCGGTGAGCGCAACGAGCCGGCGCATCTGCGGGAAGCCCTCGACGTCGTTGCCACGTTGCGCCAGGTGCCGCGGGAGGAAATCGCCGCCGCCACCAGCGCCAACGCGCAACGGCTGTTCGGCTTCTGAAAGCGCGACTCACTGCCCAGCCTTGCCGGGCCCGGCGCTCGCAACCAAGCGAGTATCGGGGAGCGACTTGCGAGCGTCGGGCCCGGCAAGGCCGCTCGGAACCGAACGGACATCAGTCGAGACCAACCGGCCCGCGTCCGGCTGCGGGCCACAGGAAGCTCAACCCGACTTCATCGGCTTCAGCAGCATCTCCATCGCCTTGCCTACCGCCGCGAACGCGAACGCCCCGGTGACGTGGGTGGCAGCGCCCAGCCCCGCCCCGCAGTCGAGCTTCAATGCATCGTCCTTGCCCAGCTTCGGTCGCAGGCCGCAGACGCTGCCGTCGGCCTGCGGATAGCGCACGTTCTCCAGCGAATACACCGCGGGCACGCCGAAGTAGCGGTCGTGGTTCTTCGGGAAATTGAACTCGCCGCGCAGCTTCTTGCGGATCAGCGAGAGCATGGCGTCGTGCTCCGTACGCGACAGATCGCGCACGCGGATCTGGGTCACGTCGCTGCGGCCGCCGGCAGACCCCACGGTGACCACGGGCTGCTTGCGGCGGCGGCAGTACGCGATCGCCTCCACCTTGGTGCGAAAGCTGTCGCAGGCGTCCAGCACCAGCTCACCCGGCGCCTCCAGCAGCTCGCCCATGTTCGAAGGCGTGAGGAACTGCGGCACCAGTTCCAGCGCAATGCCGGGGTTGATCGCGCGGCAGCGCTCGGCCATCGCCTCGATCTTGGCGCGGCCGTACTGGCCTTCCAGCGCCGGCAGCTGGCGGTTGGTGTTGGACACGCACAGGTCGTCGGCGTCGATCAGGGTCAGCTTGCCCACGCCGCTGCGCGCAAACGCCTCCACCGCCCACGAGCCGACGCCGCCGATGCCGACCACGGTGACGTGGCAACGCGACAGGCGCGCCAAGGCGCCGCTGCCGTACAAACGGTCGATACCGCCGAAGCGGTCTTTCAATGCGGTTTCCATTCGGCAAGTTTAATCGGGCGGTCCCGGGTCCATGCCTTCCGGCCGCCACCGCGTCGACACGCGTCCGGGGCCGCCCGGCGAAGCGCGCGCCCGGTCCGCAGGGGACGACGGCAAACGCCGTCAAATCCGCAACTTGCCGGAAAAATTCCGGCGTCTCCTGAGCGCGGCGCGGGAGTTGCAACCCGTGCTGCGCTGCGCCATGCTGGCTGCAGTGCCGTCCCGAGTCCGTGCTCAATGTCCGCGATCCGCGTCATCAAGAAGTATCCGAACCGCCGCCTCTACGACACCGAGATCTCCAGCTACATCACCATCGAGGACGTGCGCCAGTTGATCGTGGACGGCGAATCCTTCGAGGTGCGCGACGCCAAGACCGGCGAGGACCTGACCCGGCAGGTGCTGCTGCAGATCATCACCGAACACGAGCAGGACGGGCAGCCGATGCTGTCCACCCAGCTGCTCAGCCAGCTGATCCGCTTCTACGGCGACTCGCTGCAGGGCTTCATGGGCAACTACCTGGAACGCTCGATGCAGCTGTTCCTGGAACAGCAGCAGCAGTTCCGCTCGCAGATGGGCGGGATGCTGGGCCAGACGCCATGGGCGATGCTCAACCAGCTGACCGAGCGCAACATGGCGCTGTGGAAGGACTTCCAGCAGAACCTCGGCAACGGGCTGGGCAGCGCCACCGCAGCACCGGCCGCCAAGGACAAGGCCGGCGCCGCGCGCAAGCCGCGCTGACGACGCCGCGCCAGTGGGTCAATCCCCGTAAAGCAGCCAGCGCCGGGCTTCGTCCTCGTCGGAGAAGGTGCGGATGACGATGCCGCGCTCCAGGCAAAGAATCTCGCCGTGTTCACTACCCTGGATATCGTCCAGCAGCTCGACGAAGGCGGTCCGAAACATCCGGAAACCGGCATCGACCATCGAATCGATGATCTGCACCACCTCCGCGACGCCGACCGTCGAGTCCAGCTCCTCCAGCACCAGCAGGCGGTCGGCCCCCACCGCGCGGCACTCCTCGGCCAGCATCCGCCACATCGCCAGCGACACGTGCAGCGAATCGGTGCCCTCGTACACGTGCGCGCGCAGATAGCCCGGCTCGACGTCGTAGCGGATCTTGAACCCCGGACCTTCGACGATGCGGGAACCGCTCACCCAAGCACCGCCAGCGGAATCTTGCCGATCCTCGCCTGCCATTCGCGCGGGCCGGTCTGGTGCACCGAGGTGCCGGTGCTGTCCACCGCCACCGTCACCGGCATGTCCTTGACCTCGAACTCGTAGATCGCCTCCATGCCGAGGTCGGCAAAACCGACCACCTTCGCCGCCTTGATCGCCTTCGACACCAGGTAGGCCGAGCCGCCGACCGCCATCAGGTACACCGACTGGTGCTTGCGGATCGCCTCCAGCGCAACCGGGCCACGCTCGGCCTTGCCGATCATGCCCAGCAGGCCGGTCTGCGCCAGCACCTGCTCGGTGAACTTGTCCATGCGGGTGGCGGTGGTGGGGCCAGCCGGACCGACCACCTCGTCGCGGACCGGATCGACCGGGCCGACGTAATAGATGAAGCGGCCGGCCAGATCGACCGGCAGCGGCTCGCCTTTGTTCAGCATGTCCACGATGCGCTTGTGGGCGGCATCGCGGCCGGTGAGCATCCTGCCGTTGAGCAGCAGCACCTCGCCCGGCTTGAAGGTCTGCACCTCCTCGCGGGTGATCGTATCCAGGTCCACCCGGCGCGCATTCTGCGGGCTGTAGGTGAGCTTGGGCCAGTCCTCCAGCGACGGCGGGTCCAGCGCCACCGGGCCGCTGCCGTCCAGGGTGAAGTGCGCATGGCGGGTGGCCGCGCAGTTGGGGATCAGCGCCACCGGCAGGTTGGCGGCGTGGGTCGGGAAGTCCTTGATCTTCACGTCCAGCACCGTGGTCAGGCCGCCCAGGCCCTGCGCGCCGATGCCCAGCGCGTTGACCTTCTCGAACAGCTCGATGCGCAGCTCTTCGACGCGATTGGACGGCCCACGCGCGATCAGCTCCTGGATGTCGATCTCCTCCATCAGCGATTCCTTCGCCAGCAGCATCGCCTTCTCGGCGGTGCCGCCGATGCCGATGCCCAGCATGCCCGGCGGGCACCAGCCGGCGCCCATGGTAGGCACGGTCTTGAGCACCCAGTCGACGATGGAATCGGACGGGTTGAGCATCGCGAACTTGCTCTTGGCCTCGCTGCCGCCGCCCTTGGCCGCCACGATCACGTCGAGCTTGTCGCCGGCGACGATCTTGACGTTGATGACGCAGGGCGTGTTGTCCTTCGTATTGATGCGCTTGCCGGCCGGATCGGCCAGCACGCTGGCACGCAGCTTGTTGTCGGGATCGAGGTAGGCGCGGCGCACGCCCTCGTTTACCGCATCTTCCAGCGAGCCGGTGAAACCCTCCCAGCGCACGTCCATGCCCACTTCCAGGAACACGGTGACGATGCCGGTGTCCTGGCAGATCGGACGATGGCCTTCCGCGCACATGCGCGAGTTGATCAGGATCTGCGCCATCGCGTCCTTGGCGGCGGGCGACTCCTCGCGCTCCCAGGCGGCGGCAAGGCTCCTGATGTAGTCGACCGGATGGTAGTAGCTGATGTACTGCAGCGCGTCGGCGACGGACTGGATCAGGTCGTCCTGCTTGATGATGGTCACGGCGTTCCGGTGTCATGGCGGGGGAAGCTGGGGGTATTTTAAGGTTCTTCTCCCAACTGAGGGGAAAGGCGCACGGCCGACCGGGCAGACTTGCT